>DAITMD010000025.1:0-14286 GCA_036835345.1 Sandarakinorhabdus sp.
CGCCAGGCCCTTGCGTGCCCGTTCGCGCGGCGCCGCCGTTACCTGTGCAAAGCGCGCCTCGCTCACGCCAAAGGCCTGCGCCGCCGCATGCAGCCACGCCGTCGTGCCTTCCGCGCCGAACGGGAACAGCGAGGGCAAATGCACCGCGCCGCGCTTGTCCAGCGCCACGCCGGTTTCGGCCAGGAACGGCTGCGCCAGCAGATATTTCGTATTGGGACCAATGGACGGCATCGCCCCGGCCCCCCGCGCCGGCAGCGAGACGATCTTCGCTATGCCCAGCTCGGCCAGCAGCCGGGTCAGCTGATCCTCAACGATGTCGGGCAGGCTGCCGACGATCATCAGCTGCTCATCGTCGGTGAACGGCAGATCGGGAGTCAGCGCCGCCAGACAGGCATCCTCGCCCTGCGTGAACGTCGTTTCGATGCCGCTGCCGCTATAGTTGAGCACCTTCACCTGCGGCGCGAACCGGCCATTCAGGCGCTGCGCCGCGCGCGACAGGTCCAGCTTGATCACTTCGGACGGGCAGGAGCCGACCAGAAACAACATGCGGATATCGGGCCGCCGTGCCAGCAGGCGGGTCACCACCCGGTCAAGCTCCTCATTGGCGTCGGCCAGCCCGGCGAGGTCTTTCTCCTCGATGATAGCGGTGCCGAAACGCGGCTCGGCAAACACCATCACGCCGGCCGCCGATTGCAGCAGGTGGGCGCAGGTGCGGCTGCCGACCACAAGGAAAAACGCGTCCTGAATCTTGCGGTGCAGCCAGATGATGCCGGTCAGCCCGCAGAACACCTCGCGCTGGCCGCGTTCGCGCAGAATGCCATCGCTGCCCAGCGCCGGCGCCGGGCGCGCTTCGGGAAGCTGCCCGCCGCTCATGCCGCCTGCGCCACCGGTTCGGGGGCCGTATCGGGTTCAGCCGCCGGTGCAGGCGCCGTTGCCGGCTGCGATGAAAGCCGCGCCTGCCGCAGTTTCCAGATGAACTGCGCGGCGTTGATCACATAGGCGGCATAAGCGGCCAGCGCGGTGCCGAACAGCATGGCCTCGCTGGCGATGCCGGTGAACAGGCCGAAAATGTAAAGCGAGTGCAGCACGATCACCAGCATCGAAAACACGTCTTCCCAGAAGAAGCTTTCGTGGAACAGATACTGGCCGAACACGACCTTTTCCCAGATCGCGCCGGTGATCATGATGGCATAAAGGAACAGGGTTTTCACCACGACCGACCACACCGCCAGATCGTAATTGCGCCCGGTGTTCAGATAATCCAGCACCAGATACAGGCTGATGCCGAACACCAGAAACTGGATCGGCGCCAGGATGCCCTGCACCAATGTCCATTTGGATGTGTCGCGGCGCACACGCTCTTCCGGCGTATACAGCGGGCGCACCCCAGTTGCTGAAGATCCTGCAGACAAACCCGATAGCCCCTTCGATCCGGCCAAAAACCCTAACAGCCGGCCCCTTGCTGTCAACCATCTGGGCGGCCTGCTGCAAGCGTAAAATGACAAAATGGTTAGAATGGCCCAGCCCGCCGCGTTGACGCCCCGCGCACCGGCAGATTAGGGATGGCGGCATGGAGCATGTTCCCCCGCCTTCACCCGTGGAACCGCGCAGTGTCCCGCGCCCGCGTGATGTGCTGGAACTGCTGAAACCGGTCACCTGGTTCCCGCCGATGTGGGCGTTCATGTGCGGCGTGGTGTCGTCGGGCGTGCCGCTGGCCGACCGGGTGGGCTTTCTGATCGCCGGCATGATGCTGGCCGGGCCGCTGGTGTGCGGCAACAGCCAGGCCATCAACGACTGGTTCGATCGCCATGTCGATGCCATCAACGAACCGCAGCGGCCGATCCCGTCGGGCCGCATTCCCGGCCGCTGGGGCCTATACATCGCCATCGCCGGCAGCATCATTTCGCTGGTCGTCGGCTTTTTGATCGGCCCGGTGGTGGGCGCCGCGACCATCGTGGGCGTGGCCATGGCCTGGGCCTATTCGGCACCGCCACTGCGCTTCAAGGCCGATGGCTGGCTCGGCCCGCTGGTATGTGCCGCCGCATATGAAGGCATCAGCTGGTTCACCGGCGCCGCGGTGATGGCCGGCGGCCTGCCCGACAGCCGCATCATCTGGGTGCTGTGCCTCTACAGCCTGGGCGCGCACGGCATCATGGTGCTGAATGATTTCAAGGCGGTGAAGGGCGATGCCCAGTCCGGCGTCAATTCGCTGCCGGTGCAGCTTGGCGAACGCAATGCGGCCGAGATCGCCTGCTGGACAATGGCGCTGCCGCAGGTGGTGGTGATCATCCTGCTGGCGCGCTGGGGCCTGCACTGGCCGTCGGCGATGGTGGCCTTTTCGCTTTCCATGCAGGTGGTGCTGATGCAGCGCGTGCTGGCCGCGCCGGCGGCCAATGCGCCCTTCTACAACGCCACCGGAACCACCCTCTATGTGCTGGGCATGCTCACCAGCGCGTTCGGCCTGTCGGTGATCGTGTGAGGACGCAGCCACATCTGGGTTGGGCCGGCATCGCCCGTCTGGGCCTGGTGCAGAGCGCGCTGGGTGCCATCGTCATGCTGGCGTCCTCGCTGCTCAACCGCATCATGGTGGTGGAATACAGCATGGCCGCCGCCCTGCCGGCCGGGCTGGTGGCGTTCCACTATGGCGTGCAGCTGTCGCGGCCAAAATGGGGCCACGGCAGTGATGCCGGCTGGCGGCGCACGCCGTGGATCATCGGCGGCATGGCGGTGCTGGGCCTTGGCGGCCTGCTCGCCACCTTCGCCACCACGCAGCTGGCCGGGCCGTTCTGGCCGGTGTTTGCCGCGCTGGTGCTGGCCTATGCGATGATCGGCATCGGCGTGGGCGCAGCCGGCACCTCGCTGCTCGCGCTGCTCGCCACCCGCACGGCCGAAGCCCGCCGCCCGGCGGCGGCCAGCCTGACGTGGATCATGATGATCGCCGGCATCGTGATTTCAGCCGTCACCGCCGGGCAGCTGCTTGATCCCTTCTCGCCGGAGCGGCTGTTTGCCGTGGCAGCCGGGGTGGTTGCTGTGGCCTTCGCGGTCGCCTGCCTCGCTGTCTGGGGCCTGGAGGGCGCGCCGCAGGCCGAGGGGAAGCGTGAAGTCGCGCCCTTTGGCGAGGCGCTCAAGGGCATCTGGCACGATCCGCTCACAAGGCTGTTCAGCATCTTCGTGTTCTTTTCCATGCTGGCCTATTCGATGCAGGATCTGATTCTGGAACCCTTTGCCGGCCTGGTGTTCGGCCTCACCCCGGGCCAATCGACCAGCCTGTCGGGCGTGCAGAACGCCGGCGTGCTGGCCGGCATGATCCTGGTCGGCGTGGGCGGTCATGCGTTTGGCGGCAAAGCGGGCATGAAGCTGAAACGCTGGATCGTCACCGGCTGCCTTGCCTCCGCACTGGCGCTGGCGCTGCTCGCGATGGCGGCGCGCGCCGGGCCGGGATGGCCGCTGGCGATCAACGTGGCCGCATTGGGCTTTGCCAACGGCATGTTCGCGGTGGCTGCCATCGGTTCCATGCTGGAACTGGCCGGCAGGGGCGGGCCCAATGGTGAATACAAGGGCCACGAAGGCATCCGCATGGGCCTGTGGGGCGCAGCCCAAGCCGCCGCGTTCGGCATCGGCGGCTTCGTGGGCGCGATTGCGGTTGACGGCCTTCGCGCCGCCACTGGCATCGATGCCCGCGCCTTTGAAATCGTGTTTGCCGGCGAAGCGCTGCTGTTTGTGCTGGCCGCCATGATTGCTTTGCGTTTGAATGACAAGATGAGCGAATCACCGGAAGGGCAGCCGGCAACAACGGAGGCTTTGGTATGACCGAAACGCAGATCCCCGAAACATTCGACATGGTGGTGGTGGGCGGTGGGCCGTCTGGCGCAACTGCTGCCAATGATCTGGCGCTCAAAGGCTTCAAGGTGATGCTGCTCGACCGGATGGGCCGCATCAAGCCGTGCGGCGGTGCGGTGCCGCCGCGCCTGCTGAAAGATTTTGATGTGCCCATCGATCTGCTCTGCACCACGGCGAACAGCGCCCGCATGATCAGCCCGAACGACCGCAAGGTGGACATGCCTGTGGGCGAAGGCGGCTGGGTGGGCATGGTCGATCGCGACGTGTTCGACGAATGGCTGCGCGCCCGTGCCGCAAAGAGCGGCGCCGACCGGCGCGACGGCAGCTTCGAAGCGCTTGAGCGCGATGCCGATGGCACTGCCATCATCGCCTATCGCCCCAAGGGTGCGCCGCGCGGCAGCGATCCGGTGAAGGTGCGCGCCCGGATCGTCATCGGCTGCGACGGCTGCAACTCCGGCGTGGCCCGCGCTGCGCTGCCCGAAGAAAAGCTGCCCTTCGTCGCTGCCTATCACGAAGTGGTCGAAAGCCCGGCAGAGGGCCTGAATGGCTTTGAAGGCAATCGCTGCGACGTCTTCTATCAGGGCAAGCACAGCCCGGATTTCTATGCCTGGGTGTTCCCGCACGGGAACAAGACCAGCATTGGCACCGGTAGCGCCGTGCAGGGCTTTGAGCTGCGCAAGGCCGTTGGCGCGCTGCGCGAGGAACTGGGGATGGGCGAGGATGCCTGCAAGACGGTGCGCGTGGAAGGCGCGCCCATCCCGCTGCGCCCACGCAAGAAGTGGGACAATGGCCGCGATGTGGTGGTGGCCGGCGATGCCGCCGGCTGCGTGGCCCCGGCCAGCGGCGAGGGCATTTTCTATGCGATGACCGCCGGCCGCGAAGCCGGCGCTGCCGCTGCCGAAGCGCTGAAGACCGGCGATGCCAGCAAATTGGCCCTGGCCCGCAAGCGCTTCCTGAAGGCGCACGGGCAGGTGTTCCTGGTGCTCGGCATCATGCAATGGTGGTGGTACCGGTCCGACACGATGCGCGAGAAATTCGTGAAGCTGTGCATGGACAAGGATATCCAGGAACTGACCTGGGAAGCCTATATGAACAAGGAACTGGTCCGCAAGAAACCGCTCGCCCATGTCCGCATCTTCCTGAAAGACACGGCGCACCTGATCACCGGCATCCTGTCGGGCGGCGGCGTGCGCGAAGCCGGCCGCGCCGGCAAACGGGCGCAGGTCTGATCGCATGGCCGGGCGGGGGGCCGGGCCGGGGGACAAGATCGGCCGCCTCGCCGAATCCCCCCATGCCCGATGGGTACTGCCCGGCTCCATCGCCGCCATCGCCGCTGTCATCACCGCGGCGGTGGGGGCCACTATCACCGATATCGGGCCCTGGTATCTGGCGCTGAAACAGCCCGACTGGGCGCCGCCGATCTGGCTGTTCGGCCCGGCGTGGACGGTGATCTTCGGCCTGTGCACCATATCGGGCGCCACCGCCTGGCTGGCGACGCGCACGCGGGTGCAGGCCGAAACCATCATCGGTCTGTTCGCGATGAATGGCTTCCTGAACCTGCTGTGGAGCTTCCTGTTCTTCCGCCTCCACCGCCCGGATTATGCCGCGCTGGAAGTGGGCATCCTGTGGAGCAGCATCGCCGCCCTCATCGTCGTCCTCTGGCGCATCTCCCGCCCCGCCGCAGCGCTGCTGCTGCCCTATCTGGCGTGGGTGAGCTTTGCGGCCATGTTGAACCGGGCAATCGTGGAGCTGAACGGGCCATTCTGAGATGGCTGGGGCCTGCCACCGTCACCGCTGAAAGGCCGCTTCGCTCATCGCTGCCGCATTTTGTCATGATGGTGTTTGTGCAGCGCGCGCGCTAGCCTTGGCCCATGCCAGACCAAGCGCCCGACCCGAAGCATCCCGCCGACAGGCTTCCCGATTCCGATGCCTTGCGGCGGCTGGCAAAATGGCTGCCGTTTGCGATGGCCGGGCATTTCATCATTGGCGTGCCGGCATTGCTGATTTCGCTGGTGGTGGCCTACGGAACCTATGTGCAGGCCGGCGCGACGCAGCGGATGCAGCAGGCGGCGGCTTGGCCGTTTGTGGCGTATCAAACCGGAAACTACACGGCCGATGGGCAGCGCCTGATCAATCTATCCTTTGTTAACAATGGCTTGGGGCCTGCACTCATTGGCCCTGTCGAAGTTCGTTTCCATGGCCGTGCGATGCGCTCGCCCATCGATCTGCTCAGCGCCTGCTGCGGCTATCGTGCCGGCATGGCCATGCAGCTGCGAACTTCGCCGATCATCAACATCGCCATACGGCCCGGCGAGGAGGTGATTTTCATGGGCCTGCCTGCAGTGCCTGCCAACGCCGCGATGGTGGACAGGCTCGATGCGGCGCGCGACCAGATACAGGTGCGCGCCTGCTATTGCTCGATCTTCGACAATTGCTGGATCGTCGATGGGCCGCAGCGCAAGCCGCAGGCCGTTGACGCTTGCCCGGCAAGCTGGGTGGCCTGGCAGCAGCGCTAGGCGTTGCCGCCAACCCACCCCACCATGCTCATGCCTTCGTCTTCAGATAGGCGATCACGTCGGCGCGGTCCTGCGGGTTCTTCAGGCCGCCGAACGCCATGCGGGTGCCGGGCATGAACTTGGCCGGGGCTTCCAGATAGGTGAACAGCACGTCCTCGCTCCAGGTCACGCCGCTTTCCTTGTTGGCCTTGCTGTAATTGAAGCCTTCGATGGTGCCGGCGGTGCGGCCGACCACGGCCCACAGCGACGGGCCAACCCGGTTCTTGCCGGCTTCGGCCACGTGGCAGGCCTTGCACTGGGCAAACACCTTCTCACCCTTGGCCGCATCGCCGGTCAGGCTGGCCAGCGTGACGCCGGCGGCGGGGGCTGCTGGCGCCGCAGCTTCGGCAGGCGCAGCGGCCGGGGTTTCGGCGGCGGGGGCCTCTGCTGCCGGGGCTTCAGCCGGCGCTTCGGCAGCGGGCGCTTCAGCAGCGGGCGTTTCCGCCGCCGGGGCCTCGGCGGGCTTGTCGCCGCCGCCGCAGGCAGCGGTGATCAGGGCCAGGCTGGCAATCGTGAAGGTGGGCAGTGCGCGCATGTAGAAGGCTCCCGAAGTTGTTGTTACGGCTTCCATTACCATCATGTCATGGCGCTGGCCAGTGCGCGGCTGGCAGGCTGCCGCCTATTCCGGGCGCAGCGCCGCTGCCGCCGCGAACGGGCCGATCGCCACCGCCACCAGGATGGCCGCCGCCAGCAGCCGCAGGGCGCCCGCCATATCGCTGCCCACACCGAAGATCAGCACCGGCAGCGCCAGCGGCAGCACGATCAGCCCGGCCAGCGCGCCGCCGCCTTTCAGCCCGGCCGTAAGCGCGGCTGCCACCACGGCCAGGCTGGCCAGCGCCGGCGTGCCGATCAGCAGCGCCAGCCCCAATTGCACTCCCGCGTTCCATTCCAGCCCCAGCAGCACCCCCGCCACCGGCAGCGCCGCCAGCAGCGGCAGCGCAAAGCCCACCCAGTGCGCCGCAATGCGCGCCGCGCACACCAGTTCCAGCGCGATGCCGCGGGTGATCAGCTGATCGATGCTGCCATCCTCCACATCGGGCGCCAGCAGGGTTTCCACCGGCAGCAGGCTGGCCAGCAGCGCCGCCACCCAGATGATGCCGGGCGCAATGCGGGCCAGCAGCCGCGCATCAGGCCCCACCGCAAACGGGAACAGCGCCGCCACCAGCACAAAGAACATCACCGGCAGCCACAGGGCCGGCGAACGGGCGATCAGCAGCAGATCGCGGCGGAACAGCGCGAACAGCATCAGCCCAGCCGCAGTTCTTGCGCGTGGGCCAGCCCGATATCGCCGTGCACCGCCGCCGCCACGATACCGCCCGCCGCCCGGTGCGCCGCCATCGCCGCCGCCAGCAGCGCCGCCGATGCGCTGTCCAGCCCGGCCGTGGGTTCGTCCAGCAGCCACAGATCGGCCCCCGATGCCATCACCCGCGCCAGCCCGGCCCGGCGTTTCTGCCCGGACGACAGCATCCGGCAGGGCACGTCGATCAGGGCGGCCAGGTTCATCGCCGCCAGCGCCGCCGGCAGCCGCGACAGGCCGCCATCCAGCGCCGCCCAATGGCGCAGTTCTGCGCCCAGCGTCTGGCGCGGCTTCAGCGCCGTTTCATGGCCCAGATACGACCGCGTGCCAGCGAAATGACACGCACCGCCAGCCGCCGGCAACAGTCCGCCAACCAACCGCAGCAGGCTGGACTTGCCAGCGCCGTTGGGGCCGACTAGCTGCAGCGCGCCGCCCGGTTCCACCCGCGCCGACAGGCCTTCGAACAACATGCGCCCGCCGCGCCGGCAGGCCAGGCTTTCCAGGATCAGCGCCTCGCTCACGTCCTGCCGTGTAAATGCTTCATGCCGCTTCGTCATCCCTGCAGGGCGAGGTGACGCGGGCGCGGCAAGCGGCTATGCAGCCCGCCATGACTGCAGACCGCCCCGCCCTGTCCACCCCGGCAAAGATGGCCATCAACTTCGGCCCGCTGCTGCTGTTCTTTGCCGCCAGCAAACTGGGCAAATCCCTGTTCGAACAGGGAAATCTGCCCGGCCTGAAAGATGCGGAGGTGGCCAGCGCGGTGGTGGGCACCGGCGTGTTCATCGCGGCCAGCCTGATCGCGGCGCTGTGGCACTGGGCCAAGGCGCGCCACCTGCCCCCGGCGATGATCTTCACCACGGTGATCGTCGTGCTGTTCGGCGGCCTCACCATCTGGCTGCAGGACAAGGCCTTCATCCAGTTGAAGCCCAGCATCATCTACGCCGCCTTTGCTTTGTTGCTGGTGGGCGGGCTAGTCACCGGGCGGCCCACCTTGCAGCTGGTGATGGAGGATGCGCTGCCCGGCCTTTCGGCGCGTGGCTGGCAGTTGCTCACCCGCAACTGGGCGCTGCTGTTCATCGCCCTGCTGTTCGCCAACGAAGCGGCGCGACGGCTGCTAAGCTACGATGATTGGCTGAGTTTCAAGGTGTGGGGCGTGACGGCGGCAATCTTCATCTTCACGCTGACGCAGGCCCCGCTGCTGGCCCGCCACGGCGTCAAGCTGGATTGAGGCCGCCTATTCGCCCAGCAGCCCATGCCGTTTCAGAGCGTGGCGCAGCTGGTCATAGGAAAGGTTCAGCGCAGCAGCGGTGCGGCGCTGGTTGTGGCGGTGCTTTTCCAACGCGCACTCCAATATATCCTTCTCATAGGCCGCAACTGCGCCGCGCAGATCGCTGATGCTTTCCAGCCGCGGCGCTGGCAGCCCGGCGGCATCGCCAGCCGGATCGATGGCGGGCGCAGCGGGCGCTGCCACGCTGCCCGGCATCGGCCGCGGCCGCCACGGCGATTCGAACGGATCGATCACCAACTGCCCCACCGGCCGGTCCGGATCGCCCCACCGGTATAGCGCCCGCTCCACGACATTCTTCAGCTCGCGCACATTGCCCGGCCAGGCCCAGGCGTTCAGCTGCTCCTGCACCTTGGGGCTGAACCCCGGAAAGCGCGGCCAGTTCAGCTCGGCGGCCATGCGGCGGGCGAAATGCAGCGCCAAAATATCAATATCTTCAGACCGTTCGCGCAGCGGCGGCAGGGTAATCACCTCGAAACTCAAGCGGTCGAGCAGATCGGCGCGGAAGCGCCCGCGCGCTACCAGCGCCGGCAGATCCTCGTTGGTGGCGCCCACCAGCCGCACGTCCACGCTGAGCACCTTGTTCGAACCCAGCCGGGTGAGCTCGCCATATTCCACCACGCGCAGCAGCCGCTCCTGTGCCTGGGATGACAGCGTGCCGATCTCGTCCAGAAACAGCGTGCCGCCATCGGCATCTTCGAAGCGCCCGGCCCGCGCCCGCTGCGCGCCGGTGAAGGCACCGGTTTCATAACCGAACAGTTCGGCATCGATCAGATTTTCTGGCAGCGCCGCACAATTGAGGCTGATCAGCGGCTGCGACCAGCGCGGGCTGAGCCGATGCAGCCGGTCGGCGATCAATTCCTTGCCGGTGCCGCGTTCGCCAATCACCAGCACCGAACGGTTGAGCGCCGCCGCCGCCGAGGCGCGTTCGACCGCATCAAGGAAGTTCGACGAACTGCCGATCATCTGGGCGGGTGCAGCCATCCAATGATTTGGCACCATTTCCCAATAGTTGGCAATCCTTGGCCATCAAAAAATGCTGTGCGGCGACATCGCTCGTTATTTTTCAACATGTTAAGAAGATTTGGCCAGTTGGCACGACCCCTGCAATACATCTGGCATGAGCGGTTCCCCCGCCGCTCAAACCAACAGGAGACAGACAATGACCATGAATTTTCACAACTTCGGCCGCACGGTGTTCAGCCTCGCCGCCGCCCTCTTGATCGGCACCACCTTCGTCATGGCCGCTGCCGGCCCGGCGCTGGTGACGCCGGCCACCAACAGCGTTATCCTGGCTTGAGCCCGGATAGCCCGGCTGGGGATCTGGTTCCGGTGATTCGCCCCCATCACCACCAACCGGCCCCAGCCGACCCTGTTCACATCACGCCGATTACGACTGCCACCTTTGAACTACTGGAGATCAGACCGATGGGCATTTTCTCGCGCACCCGCGATATCATCGCCGCCAACATGACCGACCTTCTGGACCGGGCTGAAGACCCCGCCAAGATGATCCGCATGATCATCATGGAGATGGAGGAAACGTTGGTGGAAGTGCGCGCTGCCGCAGCCCGGACGATCGCCGATCAGAAGGAAATGAAGCGCGCCATGGTGAAAGCCGATCAGGCAATGCGCGACTGGCAGGACAAGGCCGAACTCGCGCTTTCCAAGGGCCGCGAGGATCTGGCCAAGGCCGCGCTGGTCGAAAAGAACAAGGCCCGCGCCTTCATCGACACCACCCAGGTGGAGATCGACCTCCTGAACGAGACACTCTCGTTGAACGAAGCCGACATCGCCAAGCTGGAGGCCAAACTGCGCGAAGCCCGCACCCGGCAGAACGCCCTCATCAACCGCATCGAAAGCGCCACCCAGCGCTCCAAGCTGCGCGAGATGATCCGCGGCCCGCGCGTGGAAGACGCCTTCGCCCGGTTCGAGGTGCTGGAACGCCGCGCCGACATGGCCGAAGGCCGCGCCGATGCGCTGGCACTGGGCGGCCCGGCCGAAGCCCGCAGCCTGGCCGATGAATTCGCCGCGCTGCAGACCAATGACGAAGTGGACGCCGAGATCGCCGCCATGAAGGCGCGCCTCGGCAAGACGGAAGGCTGATCCGATGGAAGACGTGATCGTTCCCATTGCCGTTGTCGGCATGTTGTTCATCGCCCTGCCCGGCATGATCCTGCATTATCTCACCAAGTGGAAAAGCCAGACCGGCATCAGCAGCCAGGATGAGGCCCTGCTTGATGAACTGCACGAGCTTGCCCGCCGGCTGGATCAGCGGATCGAGACCGTGGAGCGCATCGTTGCTGCCGACAACCCCAACTGGAAAGACAATCGCATCGCCGATCTTTCCGAACAACGCCGCCAGCTGCGCTGATCCGGCAACCCACGGAGACTTCAGATGAGCAACAGCCTCACCCTCGACAAACGCAACGGCAAGCTGATGGGCGTCTGCGCCGGCGTCGCGAACCGCTTCGGCTGGGATGTGACCCTGGTGCGCGTTGGCTTCGTGCTGGCCACATTGTTCGGCTTTGGATCAGCCATACTTGTATACCTGATCATCGGCCTGGTCGCACGAGCAGCCTGAGCCGGCCATGCCCAACCGCCCGCCACTGCTTTCACTCGACGTCAAAATCTCCACGACGGTGATCGACAAGACCGCCGGCCCGCAATCAACAGGGACCAACGCCATGTCTGCGAAACCCACCCGCTTCTACCTCGACAAACGCAACGGCAAGTTCATGGGCGTGTGCGCCGGGATCGCCGATTATTTCGGCTGGGACGTCACGCTGGTTCGTATCGGCTTTGCGCTGGGCACCGTGCTGGGCAGCGGCTCCGGCATCCTGGCCTATCTGGTCATCGGCTGGATCGCCAATCCCAAACCGTCGGCCCTGTATGACGCCAGCCCCGATCAGCAGGCCTTCTGGCGCGATGTGCGGGTGGCGCCCAAGCGCACCCTGCGCGATGTGAACGCCCAGTTCCGCGATGCCGATCGCCGCCTGCGCGACCTGGAATTTCACCTGACCAGCGAAAGCCGCGAGCTGGCAAACGAAATCGAAAAGCTGCGCTGAGCCGCGGCCAACGGGGAGTCGCATCATGAGTTTCGGAGGCCCGACGTTCATCCTTGCCATCGTCGCGATGTGCACGATTGCCTGGCTGATCAACAACCAGATCCGTGCCCGCCACGGCTATCCGCTGGAGGATGAATGGGGCGGCAAGTCGCACAAGGGTGACCCGGAACTCACCCGCCAGAACCAGTTGCTGGCCCAGGAAAATGATCTGCTGCGCGGCAAGATCGGCCGGCTGGAGGAACGTCTGTCGGTGCTGGAACGCATCGCTACCGATGCCCCGGCCCGGCTGACCGCCGAAATTGAAAATCTGAAGTAAGGACGCGCCGCCATGGACCCGAACATCAAATATCTGATCCCCATCCTCGGCACGCTGATCCCGATCATCGCCATCGCCGGCGGCTTCCTCAGCGGCATCTTCAGCCGCTGGGCCAAGCTGAAGGAGAAGCAGATGGAGCTGACGGCGCGGGCCACCGCCGAACAGGCCGCTCAATATGCCGCCCGCATCGCCACGCTGGAAGAGCGCGTTGCCGTGCTCAACCGCATCGTGACCGATCGCAACGAAGGCCTGGCCGTGCAGATCGAAGCCCTACGCGACGGCCCCAAGCAACTGAACTGAAAGGCACACAGATGGCCATCAACCCGGAAAATCTGGCGCTCATCACCAACAATCTCGGGCCGGTGATCGCCACGGTCGGTGTTGCCAGCGTCATCGGCTGGGTGGTCACCACCTGGCTGAAGATCAGGCACGGTTACCCGCTGGAGAACAGCTGGGGCAAGGCGATGTATCCCAACGGCGGCGGCGAGGCGATGGAGCGCATCAAGCTGCTGTCCCAGGAAAACGCCCAGCTGCGCGCCGAGCTGGGCAGCATCAAGGACCGCATGGCGGTGCTGGAACGCATCGCCACCGATCAGCCCAGCCGCCTGGCCGCCGAAATCGACGCGCTTGCCACCAAACAGTTGAACTGAACACGCCGGCCAGCCCCCGGCCGGCAACAGGGAGGACCAGATGAACCCGTTCGAAATGGTCGTGATGATCGTGCTGATCGTCACCATCGGCAAAGTGCTGTCCAGCCGCTTTGGTGGCGGCAAGGACAAGCGGCCAGTGCTGAAGACCCCGGAAAGTGACGGCGCCGAAAATTTGCGCCTGCAATCCGAAGTCGCCCGCCTGAATGATCGGATCCGCGTGCTGGAACGCCTCGCCACCGATCCGGCGAAGCGGCTGTCGGATGAAATCGAATCCCTCAAGGACAAGTAAGTTCAGGAGATCGCCATGCCCCCGGTAGAATCCCTTGTCATCCTCGCCGCCGCCACGCTGATCGGCCTGGCCATGCTGGGCGGGCTGGCCGCCTGGAGCTGGTCCGGCTGGCTGCGCCTGAAGCTGCGCGAGCTGGACCGCCCGCAACCTGCCGGCGATCTGCCCGCCATCGGCCAGCGCATCGATCTGGCCGATCTGAAGGAACGCATCCGCAAGCTGGAAGCCATCGCGGCCGGGGTGGACCTGTAACACCCCTTGACCCGGGCTGGCGGTGCCGCCAAGTCCGGGCCATGGCCATCACCACTTTCGATGAGGTCGAGGCGGAGTTTGACGCCTTCGACGATTGGGACGATCGCTACCGGCTGATCATCGCGCTGGGCCAGGGCCTGCCGGCGATGGACCCGGTGCTCAAAACCGATGCCAACAAGGTGCGCGGCTGCGCCAGCCAGGTCTGGCTGCACCCCACCCGTGACGCTGGCGTGCTGCGCTTTGCCGCCGACAGCGATGCCGCCATCGTGAAAGGCCTGGTCGCGCTGGTGCTGATGCTGGCGGACGGCCAGCCGCCGGCAGCGATTGACGGCGCTGCGATCAAGGCGCGGCTGGACGGGCTGGGGCTGTCGAAACATCTGTCCTCCAATCGCACGCAGGGGCTGGCATCGATGATCGGCCGCATCGATGCCCTGGCGAAAGAACGGGCATGAGCGAATTTGCCGATCAGGTCGGGCAGTTCATGGGCGCCTTCGTCGGCCGGGTGCCGCACAACAAGCGGCTGGGCCTGCGTTTCATGGCCAACGGGCCAAACTGGGTGGAGCTGATGCTGCCCTTCGCCCCGCATCTGCTGGTCGATCCCGATCACGGCATCTGGGCATCCGGGCCAATCATCACGTTGATGGATACCTGCGTGGGCATGGCATCGATGCTCACCCGCGGTGCCTTTGAACCGCACGCCACGCTGGATCTGCGCACCGATTATGTCCGCAGCCCGA
>DAITMD010000026.1:0-10850 GCA_036835345.1 Sandarakinorhabdus sp.
AGGATCATCGCCATGGCGCGGGACACGCCGATGGCGCGCGGCAGCCGGTGCAGCCCGCCGGCCAGCGCCGCCAGGCCCACCTTGGGTTCGGGCAGGGCGAAGCTGGCAGTGTCGGCGGCGATGATGATGTCGGCGGCCAGCGCGACCTCGAATCCGCCGCCCATGGCCACGCCGTTCACCGCCGCGATCACCGGCTTGTCCAGATCCCAGCGGCTGGTCAGCCCGCCAAAGCCCGATGGCGGCACGGTGACGGCATTGCCTTCGGCCTGCCATCTCAGATCATTGCCGGCGCTGAAGGCGCGGTCGCCAGCGCCGGTGATGATCGCCGCCCACAATTCGGGATCGGCAGCGAAATCATTGAACAGCGCATCAAGCTCGGCATTGGCCGGCGGGTGCAGGGCGTTCATGCGTTCGGGGCGGTTGATGGTGACGATCAGCAGCCTGCCGCTGCGTTCGGCGGTGATGTGTTCATGGGCCATGGCTGTTCCTCCTGCGCGTATCTGCGGTGCAGGGTGCCACGGGCCGGGCAGGGGCGGGCCTGATGAAAGGGTGGGGCCACAAACGGAAAACGCCCGGCCGTTTGCCCCAATCGAGGCCAGGCCGGGCGTTCCCGTGACGAGACGAACCCCAATAGCCCATCTTCACCGCCTGCACCGGCCGGGGCCAATGCCCCCATCTGCCCCGGCCGGCGCGCGCAGCCAGCACCACTATGGTTGACCCATCCCGGAGCGGCGCGCGGCGGTGAAGACGACTAGCGTCATTCTCCCTGGACCCGGGCCTTGCGACCCGTATCCAGCGGCGTGGGATATGCCAATTCTTTGCGTCTGTCAGGCTGTTGGCTGCGGCGCACGCGACGAATCTTCCAACTGTTGCACGGCTGCAACAATCGCCAACCAAATGCTTGCCCGCCCGGCGGGGCATGCTAAGGCGCGTCAGCCATTGTTCATCCGCTCCAGACAAGAAGAACGTCACCGTGCGCCTGTCCCGCTATTTCATGCCTGTCCTCAAGGAAACGCCGCAAGAGGCGCAGGTGATTTCCCACCAGCTGATGCTGCGCGCCGCGATGATCCGGCAGACGGCGGCGGGCATTTACGCCTGGCTGCCGATGGGCAGGCGCGTGCTGGCCAATATCGAGCGTATCGTGCGCCGCGAGCAGGACCGCGCCGGCGCCATCGAAGTGTTGATGCCCACCATCCAGAGCGCCGATCTGTGGCGGCAATCCGGGCGCTATGATGCCTATGGCCCCGAAATGCTGCGCATCACCGACCGGCATGAGCGCGAGATGCTGTTCAGCCCGACCGCCGAGGAATTGTTCACCGCGATTTTCCAGAACGGCGCGAAATCCTATCGCGACCTGCCGCGCAATCTTTACCAGATCCAGTGGAAGTTCCGCGATGAAGTGCGCCCGCGCTTTGGCGTGCTGCGCGGCCGCGAGTTTCTGATGAAGGATGCCTACAGCTTTGATGTGGATTTTGCCGGGGCGGTGCACAGCTATAACCGCATGTTCATCGCCTATATGCGCACCTTTGCGGCGATGGGCCTGAACGCCATTCCGATGCAGGCCGATACCGGCCCGATCGGCGGCGACTTGAGCCACGAGTTCATCGTGCTGGCCCCCACCGGTGAAAGCGATGTTTTCTATCACGAAAACTGGCTGAAGCCGCGCGATACCGATGGCATCGATGCCAATGATGGCGCGGCGCTGGCCGCCTTCATCGACGGGCTGAACGCCGATTATGCCGCCACCGATGAAAAGCGCGATCCGGCAGCCGAAGCGGCCTGCGGCGCGGCGCTGCAGCAATCGAAGGGTATCGAGGTGGGGCAGGTGTTCCACTTTGGCGACAAATATACCAGGGCGATGGGCGTGAGCGTGCAGGGGCCGGACGGTGCGCCGGTGACGCCGCTGATGGGCAGTTACGGCATCGGCGTGTCGCGGCTGGCCGGCGCGATCATCGAGGCCTGCCATGATGACGCCGGCATCGTATGGCCGGATGCGGTGGCGCCTTTTGCCGCCGCGCTGATCAATCTGCGCGCCGATGATGGGGCCTGCGCGGCGGCCTGTGACAAGCTTTATGCGCAGTTCGCGGCGGCCGGCGTGGACGTGCTGTATGACGACCGCGACGAGCGCGGCGGCGCCAAGTTCGCCACCGCCGATCTGATCGGCCTGCCGTGGCAGGTGATCGTGGGGCCGAAGGGCCTGGCCGCTGGCATCGTGGAGCTGAAGCGCCGCGCCACGGGGGAGCGCATCGAAGTGCCGATTGATGCCGTGGTGGGGAAGGTTCGCTGATCTTGGCGCATGCAGCCCCTCTCCCGCCGCGCTGTGCGCGAGCCGACCTCTCCCCGGCGGGGAGAGGTGAACACTCACCTCTCCCCGCCGGGGAGAGGTCGAGAGACGGCGCAGCCGGCCCGGGAGAGGGGCGGGCGACTTCGCCATGATCACGCCCTATGAACGCATGATCACCCGGCGCTATCTGCTGCCGGGCAAGGGGGAGGGCTTCATCTTCCTGGTCGCCGGCATCAGCCTGGTGGCGGTGGCGCTGGGCGTGGCGGCGCTGATCGCGGTGATGAGCGTGATGAACGGCTTTCGCGCCGAACTGTTCGATCGCATCCTGGGCCTGAATGGCCATGCCGTGGTGCAGGGATACGGGGGCCGGCTGGAAAACTGGCCGCAGGTGATGGCCGATGTCCAGAAACTGCCCGGCGTGCGCGAGGCGCTGCCGCTGATCGAACAGCCATTGATGGGCAGTTTCGGCGGCCGCGTGGAAGGCGTGATCGTGCGCGGCATGCGATTGAGCGACATTCGCGCCAGTCCTGAAATTGCCGGCAACATTCGCGGCGGCAGCCTGGACGCGCTGAAACCCGGCGACAACAGCGTGGCCATCGGCGCGCGGCTGGCGGAGCAATTGGGCCTGCGCGTGGGCGATCAGATCAGCCTGATCAACCCGGCCGGGCAATCCACCCCGTTCGGCACCGTGCCGCGCATCGTCGCCTATCGGGTGGCGGCGGTGTTCGAGGTGGGCGTCTATGATTATGACAAGGCGTTCGTGATCATGCCGCTGGAAAACGCCCAGACCCTGCTGCGGCTGGACGGTGCGGTGGGCATGATCGAGGTGATGACCGACAATCCCGACCGCGTGGCCCGCACGCTGGAGCCGCTGAAGCAGAAACTGGCCGGGGTGGCGGTGGTCAACAGCTGGCAGGACAGCAATTCGGCGCTGTTTTCGGCGCTGGTGGTGGAACAGACGGTGATGTTCTGGGTGCTGTCGATCATCATCGTGGTGGCGGTGTTCAACATTTTGTCGTCGCTCATCATGCTGGTGCGGGCGAAAACCCGCGATATCGCCATATTGCGGACCATGGGCGCAACGCGGAGCGCGCTGATGCGGGTGTTCGTTTCGGTGGGCACGCTGATCGGCGCGGCCGGCGTGGCGGCGGGCCTGGTGCTGGGGTTCACGCTGCTCTATTTCCGGCAGGGCATCGTGGACGGGGTGTCGCGGCTAACCGGCACCGATATCTGGGACCCATCGGTGCGTTACCTCACGCTGCTGCCGGCCAAGACCGATCCGATGGAGGTGCTCAGCATCGTGGTGTTGACCATCCTGCTGTCGTTCCTGGCCACGCTCTATCCGGCGTGGAAGGCGGCTTCCACCGATCCCGTTACGGTGCTGCGCTATGAATGAGCCGGTGCTGAACGTGACCGGGCTGGCCCGCCATTTCGAGCAGGGGGGCGCGCGCATCGAGGTGCTGACCGGCGTTGATCTGCAGGTCGCCCCCGGTGAGATCGTGGCGCTGCTGGGGCCATCAGGATCGGGCAAATCCACGCTGCTGCAGGCGGTGGGGCTGTTGGAGGGCGGCTTTTCCGGATCGATCCGCATCATGGGCGAGGAAGCCGGCACGCTGGACGATGCCGGGCGCACGCGGGTGCGGCGCGATCGGTTGGGATTTGTCTATCAGTTCCATCACCTGCTGCCGGATTTTTCGGCGCGTGAGAATGTGATGCTGGCGCAGATGGTGGCCGGCGTGCCGGCGGCGGCGGCGGGTGCGCGCGCCGATGACCTGCTGGGCGCGCTGGGCCTTGGCGCGCGGCTGACCCACACGCCGGCGCAATTGTCGGGCGGGGAGCAGCAGCGCGTGGCGGTGGCGCGCGCGCTGGCGAACAAGCCGGCGCTGGTGCTGGCCGATGAGCCGACCGGCAATCTGGACGAGGCGACGGCGCAATTGGTGCTGGCGGCCTTTGTCGATCTGGTGCGTGTCTCCGGCGCAGCGGCGCTGGTGGCGACGCACAATATCGCGCTGGCCCGGCGCATGGACCGGGTAGTGACGTTGGCAGGCGGGCGGCTGATCGGCGCGTGATGTGCGGGGAGGGCGCACCCCTCCGTCGCCTTCGGCGCGACCCCTCCGTCGCCTTCGGCGCCACCTCCCCTGGAAGGGGAGGATCTGAACACGCGCGCGGCACCTTGCTCCTCCCCTCCTAGGGGAGGTGGCGCCGAAGGCGACGGAGGGGTCGGGCGTGAACATGGTGGATAACTCGCCGCACGCCCTTCACGCTGCCGGCCGCGCCGCCCATAGTTGCGCCCATGCCGCACGCCGGATTCGTTCCCCTTCGCTGTTTCAGCGCCTATTCGATGCTGGAAGGCGCCATTCAGCCCGACGCGCTGGCCCAGGCGGCGCGCAGCGCGGGGTTTCCGGCGGTGGGGCTGGCCGATCGCGGCACCATGTTTGCGGCGATGGATTTTTCCGCTGCGGCCAGGGCCGCCGGGGTGCAGCCGATCATCGGCGCGCTGCTGCCGATCCAGCGGGCGGGCGGCAACACGGTGCAGGGGCGGGCGGTCATCGACTGGCTGGCGCTCTATGCCCAGGACGAGGCCGGCTACACCAATCTGATCGCGCTGGTGTCCGAGGCGCATCTGGATTCGCGGCAGGCCAGCGATCCGGCGCTTGATCTGGATGCGCTGACCGGGCGCACCGACGGGCTGATCTGCCTGACCGGCGGCGCCGATGGCGCGCTGGCGCGGCTGGCGGCGGAAGGGCAGGATATCGGCGCGCTGGCCGATCAGCTGGCCATGTTGTTTCCGGGCCGGCTCTATATCGAGATCGCCCGGTCGGAGGATATGATTGAAAAGCGCAGCGAGGCGGCGCTGCTGCGGTTGGCCGAAGAGCGCGGCCTGCCCATCGTGGGCACCGCGCCGGTGAAGTTTCTTGGGCCCGATATGCACGACGCGCATGATGTGCTGCTGTGCATATCCGACAGCGCCTATGTCGCGGCCGAGGATCGCCGCCGCTCCAATCCCGAACATTGGCTGAAACCGGCGAGGGACTGGCACCGGCTGTTCGCCGATCTGCCTGAAGCCATCGCCAACAGCATCGTGGTGGCGCAGCGCTGCGCGGTGATGGCGCCCAGCCGCAAGCCGATCCTGCCACGGCTGGCGGCCGGCGGCGAGCATGCGGCGCTGACCGAAGCGGCCATCAAGGGCCTGGATGCGCGGCTGGCGGTGCTGGGCCTGACCGGCGAGGCACGGCGGGCGCACGAGGAACGGCTGGCGTTCGAGCTGGACGTGATCGGATCGATGGGCTTTTCCGGCTATTTCCTGATCGTGGCCGATTTCATCGTGTGGGCCAAGCAGCAGAAGATTCCGGTGGGGCCGGGGCGCGGTTCCGGCGCCGGTTCGGTGGTGGCCTGGGCGCTGACCATCACCGATCTTGATCCGCTGGAACACGGCCTGCTGTTCGAACGCTTCCTCAATCCCGACCGTGTGTCGATGCCGGATTTCGATATCGATTTCTGCGAAACCCGGCGCGATGAAGTGTTCAAATATGTGCAGCAGCGCTATGGCCGTGAACAGGTGGCGCAGATCATCACCTTCGGCAAGATGAAGGCGCGCGCCGTGCTGAAGGATGTCGGCCGCGTGCTGGACATTCCCTATGGCCAGACCGACCGGCTGGCCAAGCTGATCCCCAATCTGCCCGCCGATCCGTGGACGCTGGAACGCACGCTGGGCATTGGCAGGGACAAGGACGGCAAGCGTTACCCCGGCGATCCGGCCTTCATCGCCGAGGTGGAGCGCGACCCCAAGATCCAGCATCTGGTGGATATCGCCCGCCAGCTGGAAGGCCTGCCGCGCCACAGCAGCACGCACGCGGCCGGCGTGGTGATCGGCGATCGGCCGCTGAGGGAACTGGTGCCGCTCTACCGCGATCCCAAATCGGATTTTCCGGTCACCATGTTCGAGATGAAGGCCGCCGAAAAGGCCGGCCTGGTGAAGTTCGACTTTCTGGGCCTGAAAACGCTTTCGGTGCTGGACCGCGCGGCGGCGATGCTGGCACAGCAGGGGGTGGCCGTTGATTGGGCGACGCTGCCCACCGATGATCCGGCGGTGTACGGCCTGATTGCCGAAGGCGACACGGTGGGCGTGTTCCAGTTTGAATCGGAAGGCATGCGCCGCGCGCTGACCCAGGTGCGGCCCACGCTGTTCGCCGATATCGTGGCGCTGGGCGCGCTCTATCGCCCCGGCCCGATGGAGTTCATCCCCAGCTTTGCCGGCCGCAAGGCTGGGCGCGAGCAGGTGGAGCTGATCCATCCGGCGATGGAACCCATCCTGCAGGAAACCTATGGCATCATCGTCTATCAGGAACAGGTGATGAGCCTGGCCCGCGAGCTGGCCGGCTATGGCCTCGGCGAAGCCGACATATTGCGCCGCGCCATGGGCAAGAAGGATCAGAAGGAAATGGCCGCCCAGCAGGCGCGCTTCCTGGAAGGGGCGGCGGGCAAGGGCATTGATGGTGCCACCGCGCAGAGCATTTTCGATCTGATCGCCAAGTTCGCCAACTATGGCTTCAACAAGAGCCACGCGGCGGCCTATGCGCTGATTTCCTATCACACGGCGTGGCTGAAAACCCATCACCGCGCGGTGTTTTATGCCGCGTCGATGGCCTATGATATCGACAACAGCGAACGGCTGGCGGCCTTTGTGGAGGATGCGCGGCGCAGCGGCGTGACCATATTGCCGCCGTGCATCAACCGTTCGGGCGCCGATTTCACCGTGGAGGCTGGCCCCGATGGCGAACTGGCGGTGCGCTATGCGCTGGCCGGGCTGAAGGGTGTGGGCGCCAGGGCGATGGATGCGCTGGTGGCAGAACGCTCTGCTGCCGGGCCGTTCCGCGATCCGGCGGATTTTGCCCGCCGGCTGGATCCGCGCGCCAGCAACAAGCGGGTGGTGGAAAGCCTGATCGGATCGGGCGCGCTGGACGGCATCTGCGCCAACCGCGCCGGCGTGTTCGCCATGGCCGAAGCCATCATGGCCACGGCGCAGGCGGCCACCGCTGATCGGGAATCGGCGCAGGTGGCGCTGTTCGGTGATGCCACCGGGGTGGCCGATACCGCCAGTTCCGCGCTGGCGCTGCCCGATCTGGCCTGGACACTGGCGGAGCGGATGGCGCGGGAGAACGCCGCCTTCGGTTTCTATTTCAGCGGGCATCCGGTGGATGGCTTTGCCGCGGTGCTGGCGGCCAACCGGGTGGTGACCAATGCCGATGCAATGGCGATGGAACGGCCGGACAGCGGCAGCGCGGTGGTGAACATCGCCGCCCTGCTGCACGATCGGCGCTGGCGCACCAGCAAGGCCGGCAAGCGCTATTTGAACCTCACCTGTTCCGACCGGTCGGGCCAGTTTTTCCTGAGCTGCCGGCGCGAGGAGGTGCAGGACACGCTGATGGCGCTGCCGCTGGACATGCCGGTGCTGTTTTCGGTTGAGCTGTGGTGGCGCGACGGGGAGGAGCAGCCGATGGCCAGCGCGATGCGCGTGCAGACGCTGGCCGATGTGGCGCGGCGCACGCGCGGCCGGCTGGTGGTGAAGATCGGTCATGCCGGCGAAGTGGCGGCGCTGCGCGCGGCGGTGGACGCTGCCCCGGCGCAGGGGCCAGCGCAGGGGCCTGCTTTGGGACGGGGCGAACTGGTTGCAGAAGTCGCCACTTCTGCCGGGCCGGCGCGGATGGTGCTGGGCCGGCGCTATCTGATCGATGCCGAACTGGAGGCGGCGCTGGTGCGGGCGCTGGGGCCGGACCGGCTGGATCATGAAGTGCTCGACCCGCCGCAATTGGCGCTGGTGGGATAGGGATCAACTGTCCGGGTTCAACTGTCCGGGTTGAACACGCTCCAGCCCATGGCGTGCGCCAGCCGTTCCAGTGCCGCCGTGCCAAGCAGGCTGTTGCCCTGCGGCGACAGGCCCGGCGACCAGACCGCGATGCTGGCGCGGCCCGGCGCGATGGCCAATATGCCGCCGCCCACGCCGGATTTTGCCGGCAGCCCGACCCGGAAGGCGAATTCGCCCGACCCGTCATAATGGCCGCAGGTGAGCATCAGCGCACCCAAGCGCCGGGCGCGTTCGGGCGTGACGATGGCCGTGCCGCTGACCGGATCGACGCCGCCGTGCATCAGAAAGCGTCCGGCGCGGGCCAGTTGCCGGCAGCTCATGGCGATGGCGCATTGGTGGAAATAGGTCGACAGGGTTTGCGCCACCGGGCCATCGATGATGCCATGCGCCTTCATGAAATGTGCCAGCGCGGCGTTGCGGTGGCCGGTGGCGGCTTCCGACCACGCCACCGCGCCGTCCACCGCGATACTGTCGTCCCCGGCCAGGCGGCGCACCAGCCGCACGATGGCGCCGATGCCGGCGCGGTCGTCATCACCGGCGGCGATGAGGTCGGTCACGGCGATGGCACCGGCGTTGATGAACGGATTGCGCGGCCGGCCGGCTTCGGCTTCCAGCGCGACGATGGAATTGAAGGCGCTGCCCGATGGCTCGCGGCCGACGCGCTGCCACACCTTGTCGGCGTCCAGATTCAGCGCCTCCACCAGTGCGAAGATCTTGGAGACGGACTGGATGGAAAACAGCGTGTCGGCATCGCCGGCGGCATGTTCGCGGCCATCGGCGGTGATCACCACCAGGCCGAAATGCGCTGGCGAGACCTTGGCCAGTTCGGGGATATAATCGGCCACGCGGCCGCGCAGCGGAGCGGCCGCCATGTCGGCAGCGATCTGGGAAACAAGGGCGGAAAGATCGGCCATGGCCGGCCCTTTATGGCGGGTGCGCGGCGTTAAGTGCAAATACGGAGATCGAATCCGCATTTTTGCGTGGCGCATCGGCTTTGCGTAGTGTATCTCCGTAGATGAGGGGCTTCGAGACCTTAGGGGAGAGACCATGGCGACCCAGCTGAAAGACACACGGCAAACCCAGAGCCTGCCGCAGGGCAGCGTGAGCTGGCCGCTGCCGCCGCGCGTGCGGCCCGATCTGCCCAACCACGACAAGGCCACGCTGGAACATTATCTGGCCACCGCGCCGCTGGAAGAGGTGGATATCGCCGATCCGCTGTGGTGGGAGACAGACACCAACCGCGTCTATTTCAAGCGGCTGCGCGACGAAGCGCCGATTTTCTTCACGCACGTCAACAGCAACCGCCACCGCGGCTTCTGGAACGTGACGCGCTGGAACGATGTGATGGCGGTGGACACCAACCACCAGGTGTTTTCATCCGACGCGCATCTGGGCGGCATCACCCTGTTCGATATGGATCCGGATTTCATCATGCCGATGTTCATCGCCATGGATCCGCCCAAGCATGATGTGCAGAGAAAGGCCGTGAACCCGATCGTTTCGGGCACCAATCTGGCCGGTTACGAGGCGCTGATCCGGACACGCACCTGCGAAGTGCTGGACAGCCTGCCGCGCGGCGAGGTGTTCGACTGGGTGGATCTGGTTTCCATCGAACTGACCAGCCGCATGCTGGCCACGCTGTTCGGCTGGCCGCAGGAGCGCCGCCGCATGTTGACCTATTGGTCGGACGTGTCGACATCCGATCCGGAACTGCCGGGCAACCCATCGAAGGAGGAGCGGCAGGCCATCTTGCTGGGCATGTTGCAGGAATTCAGCCTGCTGTGGAACGAGCGGGTGAATGCCGAGCCGACCGGCGATCTGGTTTCGATGCTGGCACACAATCCGGCCACGCGGAACATGCCGCCGATGGAGTTCATGGGCAATCTGGTGCTGCTGATCGTGGGCGGCAACGATACCACCCGCAATTCGATCACCGGCGGCCTGTATTTCCTGAACCAGAACCCGGCCGAATATGACAAGCTGCGTGCTGATCATGGCCTGGTGGAAAACATGGTGTCTGAAATCATCCGCTATCAGACGCCGCTGGCCCACATGCGCCGCACCGCGCTGCAGGACACGGTGCTGGGCGGGCAGCTCATTCACAAGGGTGACAAGGTGGTGATGTGGTATGCATCGGCCAACCGTGACGAGCGCGTGCTTGACCGGCCCGATGAATTCCTGATCGACCGGCCACGCGCCCGCCAGCACATGTCGTTCGGCTTTGGCATCCACCGCTGCGTGGGCAACCGCCTGGCGGAACTGCAGCTGAAAATCCTGTGGGAAGAAATCCTCAAGCGTTTCGACCGGATCGAGGTGATCGAGGAGCCGGAGCGGGTGCCAAGCGCATTCGTAAAGGGTTACAAGAAGATGCTGGTCCGTATTCCGGCCTGAACTGAGGAATTTATGGTCAAGATCATCTACGTCGAGCACAATGGTGCTCGCCATGAAGTCGATGTGCCTGAAGGCGAGAATCTGATGGAAGGCGCCGTGCAGAACAATGTGCCGGGCATCGATGGCGATTGCGGCGGCAACGCCGCCTGCGCCACCTGCCACTGCTATATTCCCGAACAATGGCAGGCGGTGACCGGTGAGCGCAGCGAGCTGGAAGATTCGATGATCGAACTGGCCGATACCGCCAAACCGAACAGCCGGCTGGCCTGCCAGATCAAGGCCAGCGCGGCGCTGGACGGGCTGGAAGTG
>DAITMD010000026.1:10950-14038 GCA_036835345.1 Sandarakinorhabdus sp.
CCCTCCTGCCGGCAGGTGATCGGCGGCTGCATGGGCGTGCTGGCCAAGGCCGAGGCGCATGGCGGCATCAATCTGGGTGAAGCCCGGCTGGCGCCCGACATGGCGGGCATCGTGTTTCAGGTGAACCAGGTGGCGCGCCACAGCGCCGGTGCCATCGAAGGCGTGCGGGCCGGCAGTTTTTCGCCGGGCGGGGCCATGCCGGCGGCGGATTTTGCCGCGCTGAAGGCCGAACTCAGCGCCGCCGACGCGCTGCTGGCCGGGCTTGATCCGGCCGAAGTGAACGGCTTCATCGGCGGCACCACGGTGTTTTCCTTCCGCGACCGGACGATGCCGTTCACGTCGGAGAATTTCCTGCTGAGCTTCAGCCAGCCGAATTTCTATTTCCACGCCACCATGTTCTACGCGATCCTGCGCAATCAGGGCGTGGCGCTGGGCAAGATGGATTATATGGGCCGGCCGCGCATCGCGGTGTGAGCCTGACGATGTGACGATATCGCCGGGCTGAGGCGTTGCAAGCCCTGCGTGCGCGCCGCATAAGGCCGCGCAAAGGAGACCGCCCATGTTTCGCCTGCTCATCCTCGCCGCCCTGATCGCTGCGCCGGCCTGCGCTGCCCCCGTGACGCAGGGCGCGCCCAATGTGCCGGAGAACAAGCCGGCCTTTGCCGGGCAGACCCGCGCCGAGGCGGTGGTTTCCAAAACCCGATTGCAGGTGACGGAGATTGCCGCCGGCCTCAACAAGCCGTGGGCGGTGGCGCTGCTGCCAGGCGGGCGCTTTCTGGTGAGCGAGAAGGCCGCCGGCCGGCTGACCATTGTGGGTCCGGGTGGCGACAAGACCCCGGTGACCGGCACGCCGGCCACCGATGCGCGCAATCAGGGCGGCATGCTGGGCGTGAACATCCCCGGCGATGGCTGGGTCTACTGGAGCTATGCCGAGCCGCGTGAGGGCGGGAATGGCACGGCGGTGGCGCGCGGGCATCTGGTGGGCAGCGAAATGCGTGATGTGCAGGTGATCTTCCGGCAGATGCCCACGCTGGATGCCACGCAGCATTTTGGCGGGCGCATGGTGTTTCCCAAGGATGGCACCATCATCATCACGCTGGGCGACCGTTCGATCCTGCCCGGCCGCGTGCAGGCGCAGAAGCTGGACAGCCTGATTGGCAAGATCGTGCGGGTGAACCGCGATGGATCGATCCCGAAAAACAATCCCTTCGTGAACGCGCCAGGCGCGCGCCCGGAAATCTGGAGCTATGGCAACCGCAACGTGCAGGGCGCGGCGCTGGATGCGCGCGGGCGCCTGTGGGAAGTGGAGCATGGGCCCAAGGGCGGCGACGAGCTGAACCAGATCCAGATGGGCCGCGATTATGGCTGGCCCACCATCGGTTATGGCGAGGAATATAACGGCAAGGCGATCAACGACAATCTGACCCAGGCGCCGGGCATGGAACAGCCGCAATATTATTGGGATCCGGTGATCGGGCCTTCGGGCATGATCTTCCATTCCGGCAAGGGGATGCCGGAGTACAAGGGCAATATCTTCGTCGGCGGCCTGCGCGTGCAGTCGCTGGTGCGGCTGGTGATGGACGGCGACAGGGTGGTGGGCGAGGAACGCCTGCTGGAGGAGCGCAAGGAACGCATCCGCGACGTGGTGGAAGGCCCGGCCGGCGAGATATATCTGGTGACGGATGATGTGGACGGCAAGCTGCTGATGGTCACGCCTGTCCCCAAGGGTTGACGCCCGGCGGCGCTTCGGCTAACCGCCGCGCTCCAACAAATCCCCACGCGGGGGGACATATCCGGTGCCGGGCATTTGCCCAGTTCCTCCCCCGCGGCGGCCAAACCGGAGGTTAGAACTTATGGCGGCTCCTGTCGTCTCCATGGCGCAACTGCTTGAAGCGGGCGCCCATTTCGGTCACCAGACGCATCGCTGGAACCCGAAGATGAAGCCTTACATCTTTGGTGAGCGCAACGGCGTGCACATCATCGATCTGTCGCAGAGCGTGCCGCTGTTCGCCCGCGCGCTGGATTTCGTGCGCGTGGCCGTGCAGCACGGCGGCAAGGTGCTGTTTGTCGGCACCAAGCGCCAGGCGCAGGACCCGATTGCGGATGCAGCGCGCCGCTGCGGCCAGCATTATGTCAACCATCGCTGGCTGGGCGGCATGCTCACCAACTGGAAGACGATTTCCGGTTCGATCCGCAAGTTCAAGCAGCTGGAAGAGACGCTTTCGGGTGATACCGCCGGCCTGACCAAGAAGGAAGTGCTGAAGCTGACCCGCGAGCGCGACAAGTTCGAAGCCTCGCTGGGCGGCATCCGCGACATGGGCGGGCTTCCTGACGTGATCTTCATCATCGACGTCAACAAGGAAGAACTGGCCGTCAAGGAAGCCAATGTGCTGGGCATTCCGGTGGTGGCCATTCTGGATACCAACACCGATCCCACCGGGATTGCCTTCCCGGTGCCGGGCAATGATGACGCCAGCCGCGCCATCCAGCTTTATGTCAACGCCATTGCCGATGCCGTGATCGAAGCCCGTCAGGGCCGCGCTGCGGATCAGGGCGTTGATCTGGGCGCGATGGAAGAAGCGCCGGTGGAGTTTATCGCTCCGGAAGCCGAGATCGAAGTGCCGGCGGACATGGCTGACGTGGTTGCTGACGCCGTGGCCGAACCGGCCGCCGAAGAGGCGCAGGGCGAAGCCTGAGGCTGTTCACCCGATCAGGCAAAAGGCTGGATGCGGCACGCATCTGGCCTTTTGTCACACCGTTTTCACATTGGCGGCGCATTGGCCCGCCACACTGCCCAAGCGGCAACAAAGGAGTAGCCCCATGGCTGAAATCACCGCCAGCATGGTGAAGGATCTGCGCGACAAGACCGGCGCGGGCATGATGGATTGCAAGAAGGCACTGGCCGAAACCGGGGGCGACATGGAAGCCGCTGTTGACTGGCTGCGCGCCAAGGGCCTGGCGGCTGCCGCCAAGAAGGCCGGCCGCACCGCTGCCGAAGGCCTGGTGGGCGTGGCCGTGGCCGGCACCAGGGGCGCTGCCGTGGAAGTGAACAGCGAAACCGATTTCGTTGCCAAGAACGAGATTTTCC
>DAITMD010000027.1:0-12807 GCA_036835345.1 Sandarakinorhabdus sp.
GCCTTGTCGCGCAGGATGGCGCCTTCGATTTCCTCGGTGCCCATGCGGTGGCCGGAGACGTTGATCACGTCATCGCTGCGGCCATGCAGCGAGAAGCCGTCATCGTCGCCGGCCACGGCGAAATCGCCCTGGGTATAGGCCCACACGCCCTGCCAGCGGCCCCAATAGCCATCGCGCCAGCGCGCCGCATCGCCGGCCCAGCCGGGCGCGACCACGCCGTCTTCCACGCGGAAATTCTCCGCATCGCCCCACACGGTGCGCGCCAGATAGGGATAGGGGGCCGCGATGATGATCTCGCCCTTCTCGTCCCGGCCGGCCCGGCGCCAGTTGACGCCATCACTGCCGCTGCGGGTCAAAAGGGTGCGGGCGGCCCGATCACCGGCTTCATCTTCCACCCACACATCGCCCACGATCCACGGCAACGGGAAGGTGCGCGCATCGGCGGCCAGCGGGAAATCGCCGTTGCCATAGAAATGCGTCCAGGCGATGCCGCCATGCTCGGTCGCCCAATAGCTGTTGATATATTGCGGCGTGATATGATCCATGCCGAAGGCCTGCACCGGCGGCGAGCACGGCTCGGCACAGAAGGTGGCGACCCGCAGCTTCGACAGGTCATAGGTTTCGATGTCCTTCAGATTCTGCGGATCGGTCATCACCGCCTTCAGGAAGGTGACGCCGGCCTTGAAGATGGTGACGCCGTGGCGCTCGATCATCGCGGCAAAGCGGCCGGCGTGCGGGAACACCGGGGAACCTTCGGCCAGCACCGTCGTCACCCGGCTCAATAGCGAGGCGGCGATCATGTAGCTCTGCCCGGTGATCCAGCCCGGATCGGCGACCACGAACATCGTGTCGCCCGGCCGCGCATCAAAGGCGACCTTCATCGTTTCCATGATGCCGCTGGCATAGCCGCCATGCACATGCACGACGCCCTTGGGCTTGCCGGTGGAACCAGACGTATAGATGAAAAACAGCGGAAACTCGGCATCGACCGGCAGCGGCTTCGATGCGGCCCAGATGGCGCGCACAAAGGCGGCATCATCAAGCGCGTGCAGCGCCGCCGCATCGGGCAGGCCAGCGGCGGCGAGGATGTCGGCCAGCGCCGCATTTGTCAGATCATGGCCCCACACATCGCGATCGCGCCATACGATATCGGGCACCGGCACATGGCTGGCCACGATCACTGCCTCCACGCGCGGCGGCGTGCTCACCAACGCCTCGGCGATGGCGATGCGGATGCGGGCGGACTGCGCGGCGTCCACAGCGCCGTCCTTGCCCAGTTCGGCCAGCGCCCGGCCCAGACCGCGCATCACGTCGCCGCGCTCCACCGTCACTTCGCCCTTCAGCGACGCAGTGATGATCGCGGCCATGGCAGTGCGCGTGGCCTCGCCGAGGCCAAGATCGGCGCCTTCCAGCCGCTGTTCGAGCAGGCCGAGCGCCACATTCACCGGCACATAATTGTCAAGCGCCGGATCGGTGTAGGCCGTCTTGAACGGCACAACCTGGGCGTTGCGATAGCCACCATCGGCGGTGATGACGATACGCGCCCCGGCATCGTGAATCCGGTCGGAAAGCGTCTTGTCCGAAAAGCCGCCGAACACCGGCGTATAGATAACGCCGATGCGCTTGGCGCCTTCGGTCCAGTAGAGCTGCGCCGGCACGTTGGGCATGTTGAGCGCAATCCGGTCGCCGGCCTTCAGGCCCAGCCGCTGCAGCGCCACCGCGCACTTGGCGGCTTCCAGCAACAGCTGCCGGCGCGAGACAGTGAGACAATCCACCGGCGCACCGCGGCCATTTTCGGCGGCCAGATCCCAGCGGTCGCCTTCAAAGATGAAGGCGGCTTCGGCGCCGTGCCCGGCCAGCACATGGCGATCCAGTTCGTTGAACGCGGCATTGGTGCGGCCGCCTTCGAACCAGCGGAAATTGGGCGCATCATCGGCATTGAAGGCGCGCGCCCATGGCAGCGTGCCATCATCGGCGCGCGTCACCGCTGCGGCGGTTTCGGCATCCCAGCCCTGCCACTTGCCATCCTCGCCGCGGCTCAGCCACGCCGGCCGGCCACCTGCGTCCATCAGCCAGTGAAGGTTGCGCGCAGCAATGCCGCCATGAAAGGCCCCCGGATCGGCCAGCACGGCGGCGCGCATCGCATCCCAATCGGCGCGGGTCTGCACCGGATTCACCTGCGGGCGCGGCACGGGCGGGCGGAGCGGAGCGGCGGGATCGTACATGGCAGGTCAGTCCTTCCAGTTGCCCCTGAAAACAGGCCAAAGGCCCATCCAGCGGACAGGAATATGTGTCAGCGCCGCGCTTAGGGTAAGATTATGTCTGCGCCAAGTGTGATGCAGCAATTTTTGAACCCTGCGACATATTGTCCACACGCCGCCGCCGTGCCAGCCTAATAGGCGTTGCGCGGCAGCAGCACGGCTCCAACGGTGCGGACCAATATGTAGAGATCGAACCAGATCGACCAGTTCTCGATATAATAGAGATCATGCTCGACCCGCTTGACAATCTTGTCTTCGGTGTCGGTCTCACCGCGCCAGCCATTCACCTGTGCCCAGCCGGTGATGCCCGGCTTCACCTTGTGGCGGGCGGCATAGCTTTGCACCACGTCGGAAAACAACTTGCCGGCAGCGCGCGTGGAGGCCGCGTGCGGGCGCGGGCCAACCAGGCTCATGTCGCCTTCCAGCACGTTCAGCAGTTGCGGCAGCTCATCCAGGCTGGTGCGCCGCAGGAAGCGGCCAACCCGCGTGATGCGCGGATCCTCCCGTCCAGCCTGGTGGATATCCTTATATTCCAACTGGTCATGATACATGGTGCGGAACTTGTAACAGCGGAACGGCTTGTTGTTGAAACCCTCCCGCGGTTGCCGGAACAGGACCGGCCCGGGCGAATCCAGCTTCACCGCCAGCGCCACGATCAGCAACACCGGCCAAATGACCAGCAGGATCAGGCACGACAGCAATTTGTCTTCGATCGTCTTGGCGATGCCCGACAGGCCCGACATCGGCCGTTCGAACAGCGTCATCACCGGCAGATCGCCCAATATCACCACCGGGCGATGGGCAAAGGTGAAGGTGACCAGATCGGGCGCCAGGCGCAGCTTCACCGGCGTCTGCGCCAGCGCCTCCACCAGCTTCTGCAGGCGCTTTTCCGCTGCCCACGGCAGCGCCAGCACCACCTGATCGATCAGGCCCGCGCGGATCATGTCAACCAGAGCAGAAAAATTGCCGATCACCGGCACGCCAGCAACTTCGGTGGGCAGCCGATCGGGCTGGCGATCATCGAACATGCCAACCAGCGTGATGGTCAAGCGGTCGCTGCGCTGCACATAGTCGGCAAAGCGTTCCGCCTGTGCCCCTGTGCCGAAAATCGCTACGCGTTCGTTGAAGGTGCCGCGGCGTTTCAGGCGGCGCACCCAAAGCGTGCCAGCCGCACGCATCGCCAGCAAGGCGCCGATGCTGCCAACAAACCACAAGATCGCCCAGCCGCGCGAAATTTCCTGACTGGTCTTGAGCAGAAAACCCATGGTGGTGAGCAACAGGGTCGTCATTACCCAGGCCATGATCACCCGGCGCCAGCCCTCGCGCAAAGAGAACTGCGCCTCTACATCATATGCGCCCAGGGTTTCGGCCATCACGGCAAAGGCCAGGCTGGCAATCAAGGTGATCCGGGTGTGAAGCTCCACAAAACTGCCCAGATCGATCGGCACCGCGCCGACCAGCCACAGGCCAAAGCCGCCCACCGCCATGAACTCCGCCGCCCGCATCACCAGAACGGCAAGGCTGAGCGGAACGCCAGGCCCGCGGCCAGCTCCGCCTGCGGTCTGGGGCGGAACCGGGCTGATGACCTGCTGCCGGTTCATGATACTGGCCTCTGCCGAACTGGAACATTATTCCAGACGACCTGTGCAAACATCGTGGCAAGCCGCCCGTAACTTGCTATAGCAGCCGGGGCGAGGGAGAGTATTGCATGGAAACGCCATATGACTGGCTGACGGTTATGACCTTTGCAGGTCTGATCGTGCTGTTCCTGCAACGCAGCCAGGGCGAACCGCGCGATCACTTGTGGCAATATCTTGTCGCCGCACTGGGCTGCGCCACCACCAACTATATCGGCAACGAAGCCATGAAATCCGGCGAAGTTCTGATGCACGCCGGCGCCATCGTGCTGTTCGGGGCGACGATCGCCTTCATCTGGCGCGTGCTGCAGCCCTTCGGCCAAAACTGAACTGCCGGCACTGCGCCCCGGCGGGCGGCCAGCCTGGGCTGGCTCGCTGCCGGTCATGTCAATCGTGCCGCATATGTGCGGCCGATCAGCGCCGGACGATCAGCGGCGGCAACTGATCCGACCAGTTCGCGGGCGAATTCCGACAATTGATCCAGCACCCGCGCGTCAGGCGGCACTGCACAGCTCATGCGGACCAGCACCCCATCGGAAATGAAGCCGGCCCATTGCTGACGCAGCTTCACCAGCCGCTGTTCAGTGCCGTCGGTGGGCAGATCATCGCCGATGCGAGTCCAGTAAGCGATGGTTTCGGTGCGACTGTCAGACCGCGCCACCAGTTGCCGGGCCGGCAGTTCGACACCCGGCCGCATCTGCAATGCACGCTTGACCGTGGCCGAGATTTCAAAGCCAACGGCAGAATAGCAGACCTCCGGCCGATGAAGTTGCAGCAGATCATTCTGCACCGGGCCATAGGCAATCACCAGAATCACCGGCAGGCGATCTTCGGCAAAATAGATGCGGCTGAGCACTTCGCCATAAATCTTGGCCGACAATGTGCCTTCGGTGCGCGGCAGCACAATGCCGGGGCTGGGCACATAGGTCCACGCCCCCACCTTCTGCGGCACCATCTTGTCCAGCTCGTGCCCCTTGGGCATCAGCACCAGCCGGTCACGCGGCACCAGGGCGGCCGCCACACCGGCACCGGCCAGCATCGCGCCGCCCATCAGCACGTCGCGGCGGGTAGGGCCATTCATGTCGCGTCTCCATGGCGGGCCAACCGGCGGCGCAGCGGCGTTAGCGCCCAATCCAGAACAAAGATCAGCAGCAGCGCCGAAACAAAGGTGACCATGCCGGCAAAATTGTGGAGATAACCCTGCGCCATCGCATTGCCGAAATGAAAGGTGATCAGCACCAGCGCCGCGACCCGCACGCAATTGGCGGCGATGGCAATGGGAATGACCATGGCCAGCAGCAACGCCGAATAGATCGGGTTGGAACCGCGCAGCAGATAGACGTAAAACAAGCCGATGGCTGACAGGCTGACCAGCGAGTTGAGGCCGGCGCAGGCATCCTCCACCAGCAACTGATACTGGCCAATATATAGGGTCACGCCCAGCCGGCCGATCGGATAGCCTACAGACGAAAGCGCACTGGTGACGATTTCCGACACAAGCTCTTTCAGCGGCAGGGTGATCGTATCCAGGAACCAGCCAGGCAGCGGAACCACAAAACCCAGATACAGGATCGGGAACCACAGCAGCTTCAACGCCGGCGTGCCCAGATACTGATGCGCCACTGCCACCATTGCCAGCAGCAGCGCGCCGGTTTCGATGCTGATGAACTCAAAGGCGCGGCCGGCACCGTAAAGTGGCAGCGCAACAGCCAGCAGCGCTGCTGTTACCAGTGGATGGCCGGTCTGTTCCACAGCAGCAATATCGCCCTGCCGGCGCCACACCAGCCAAAGGCCAGTAACCAGCACGATGATGCCGTGCACGCCCGATTCCTCCTGCCACGGGCCCTGCGCCAATGCCAGCAGCGTGGGCAGCGCCATGGCAGCAAGGCCCAGCCACATCGGCCAGTGCCGCAGGAACAAGGCCCTGAGATCACCACCCGGCGGAGGGGCGATGTTTGCGATACCCCCAGGATCCGGCATCAGAATTCGTTCAGCACTGCCCCCACCACAGCGCAGCGAGCAGTAGCCAGCTGGTTGGTGAGCGTGTTGACATCCCGATAATAGCTGTCGTTGGTGCGGCCAACGATCAGCGCGTATCCAGCCGCGCCGCCCACGTTGAGCGCATCGGCATTGGTATTTGCTGCCGGCGTATCGAACAGCACCAGATCATATTCACGCAGCAACGTGTTCACGCCGTCGCGGAAGCGATTGCCCGACAAAAGCTCCTGCGGGCGGCTGGTGGGCGGGCCGGCCGTGATCAGCGCCAGACCAGGCACCACGTTGGCATTCACTACCCGTTCCGGCCGGGCGACCTGCAAGGTAAGGAAGCTGGACAGGCCCGGTGCATTAGGATCCACGCCAAAAATCTGGTCTTGGCGCGGCGCGCGCATATTGGCATCGACCAGCAATATCTTGAAACCGACCTGGCTCAGGGAAACCGCCAGATTGGCCGCCACGAAGGAACAGCCGTGGCCATCGGCCGCTGCAACCACAGCCAGGCCGCGCCGGCCGTTCTTGATATGCTGCGCAATGATCGACGTGCGGAGCATCCGGATGGTTTCCGCCCGCACCGAACCCGGGTCAGACAGCGCCACCAGCTCTTCCGAAACCGGCCGCCGCGCCACGTTTTGTAGCGCCATGCTGTTGATCAACTGTTCGCGGGCCCGGTCAAGCTCTTCGGTGGTGATGAAGCCCAGTTCCAGCGCCGCCTGATCGAAATCCAGCCCGCGCGCCGCGGCATGGCCGGCCACGCGCGCCACCTGATCCTCGTTCAGGTGGCCCAGCCGCACCAACACATCACGGATCGGCGCATCAAACCGGTCGCTGCTATCCGCACCGCCGGCCACGACGGTGGTGGAAGCGGCCTCGCCGCCCTCGCCCGCCTCAGGTTCGACCGCAGCGTCCACCGGGTCCAGCACACTATCCACCGCGGGCTCCAGACCTGCACCGATCACCGGCTGGATCTCCGGCTCGGGAGCCGAGTTGTCGCTCTTGTTCATCGCATCCATGCTCATTGTGCCGGCTGCCAGCCAGGTTGATTGCTCTTGCCCCTGGTAAGGATGCGCTTGAGCGTCTGTTGCCATTCCGGCCGCTTACGATCGCCAATCACGGCGAACACCGGCACCTTGGCGGCCAGGCTGAGATCTTCGGCACCGCGCACCCGCCGGTTGAGCAATTCCACCAGCAGGCTCATCACCAGGCCAAGCGCCAGCCCGGCACCGGACGCAAGCCCGAAGATCAGCGGCCAGTTGGGGAACGACGGCTTGTCGGCCACCGTTGCGTCACCCAGCACGATCAGGCCCGAATCCGCCACGTTCGATTCCAGTTGCAATTCGCTGGTCCGCTTGGCGGCCTGTTCATATTGCTGGCGGCGCAGCACGACCTCGCTCACCAACTGGCCGAGCTTGTCGAGCTTTTCCTTCATCTCAAACACCTTGACGCGCTGGGCCTCGTAATCGGCTTCCAGCTGTGCCACGCCGCTGCGCGATGCACCCAGTTGCTGCGCGCCGGCCTGCCGCGCCGCTGCCTGTTCGCGGGTCAGCTGGCGCTCCAGCTGACCGCGCCGGGCCAGCATCGCCTGATAGGTCGGATGCTGTTCACCAAGCCGCTCCGACGCCTGTTCGATGGTGTCGTTCAAGGTCGCCAGCTGCACCTTCAACGCTTCCACGACCGTCGAGGTGGTGGCCTGGCGCATCGCCTCGAACTGCTGCACCGACTGGCCGCTGCGGGCCGCAGTCAGCGCCGATTGCAGGCTGGCCAGCTTCACCGACTCCGCTTCGCCGGCCGCCGTCATCACGATGCCATTGTCCTGTTCGAACTTGGTCTTGGCAGCCTCGGCGGCTTCCAGCGACTTCAGGGCGCGTCCGGCCTGTTCGCGGTACCATTCTGCGGTGCGTCCGGCCGTATCGGTCCGCATCCGCAGGCTGTTGTCGATATAGGCATCACGCAGCGCATTCACGGTGCGCCGGGCGATTTCCGGATTGGGCGCTTCATAGCTGATGGCCAGGATATTGCTGTTTTCCACCAGCTGCACCTGCACGTTGGCGATGATCCGATCCGACAGCCAGCGCCTGAAATCGCCGAAACCGCCGGTCTCGTTCTGCCAGGCGGCCTGCAGCTGCGGATTGTTGGCCATGCCCAGACGGTCCACGGCTTCACCGGCAATGCGGTAATCCTTGATCAGTTCCAGCTGCGTGCGGGTGAAGGTGCGCAGGCCGGCGACGTTCATCATCGTGCCAGTCACCGGGTCGGGCTTGAAATTGTCCATCATCACCCGCGCCGTGGCCGGGTATCTTGCCGGCAGCACCAGCCCGACGCCCACCGCAACGGCAAGGCACAGGCCCACGCAGCCGATCAGGATCAGGCGACGTGCAATCAGGATACGCAACAGTTGAAGCAGGCTCATGGTTCCCCGCCGGCAGTGCCGGCCCCTTTCGTTTGAAACGCACCTATAACAGATAACAGGCCGGCGCCTGAATCAGAACAGGCGTTCCTTGATGATGATAACGTCGCCGTTCTGGATTTTCTGCGACGTATCCACATCCACCTCTTTGCCTTCGCCGCGCACAAGGCCAACCTTGTCGGATTTGCCCGATGGCGTCACCCCGCCGGCCAGGCCGATCGCCTGCCGGATGGTCATCCCCGGCAGGATCGGCTTCATCCCCGGCGAATTGATCTGCCCATAGATGAAAAAGCTTTCCGAAACCGGAACGAACAGCGTGTCACCGGGGATCAGCAGCGGATCGGCATCCGCGCCGCCGCGCACCAGCTGCTCCACGTCAAGCTTGCGCTCCGGCTGGCCCCGGCGGCGCAGATAGACAAAGGTCGCACCGTCGCTCCGCACCCAACCCGCCTTCAAAAGCGCTTCCAGCACATGATACGGCCGATCGAGCGGAATGATGCCCGGCGCCGTAACATTTCCCGCCACATTGACCGACCGCGAGACATAGGCACCCACTTCGATATTGACGAGCGGCTGCTTCAGATAACCGCCGGCCACCAGCTGATCGGTGATCTTTTTGGCCAGGCTGATATTGGTCTCACCTTCGGCTTTCACGATGCCGATCAGCGGCATCACGATGGTCCCATCGGCCTTCACGCGGGTGGTGACGTTGAATTCGTTCTGCCCGTAAACAATCACCTGCACGGTGTCGTCCGGTCCCAGCACATAGCCCTGCACCGGTGCGGCCGTCTGTGCGGCCGCCATCTGCGGCACAGCGGCACCGGCAACAGTCAGCGCCAGCACGGTCGCAGCCAGCATCGGCCTCATGACGATACGCTTCATGATTGTCCTCTTCCAAACTGCAGGCCAAGGTTCAGGCCAACCCCGGTTGATGAAAAATTGAAGACCGACGGGTCAGACCGGCGTTCGTTGTGCGTGACGTCCAACGCCAGGCGCAGCCGCCGGCCAAAACGACCAGTGAGCTGGGCGTAGAAGCGGTTGAGATCGTCTGACACGCGCACGAACGGATCGAAATCCGACACGAAACCGCCGCGGAAACGATTTTCCCGCCGGCTGGCGCCCACCGCCAGCGCATAACGCTCGTTGAGCCGATAGGAGAGCGCCGCAACATAATTGGTCGCGACCGAGAATTGTGCGCCCACCGCCGGATTGGCGAAGGTGTTGCGGGTGGCCGTGACATTGATGCCCAACCGCGGCGTCAGGTTCAGATCCAGCGCCACATCGAAGCCGGCCCCGCGAAAGCCGTCCCGGGCCACCAGTTGCGGCACGCCATCGATGATCAGCAACTGCTCGTCGGTGCCGGGCTGGCTGTCGATCAGCGAAACCCCGACGCCCAGATTGATCTTGCTGCCAAAGGCGCGCTGATACCCAAATCGGTAATTGCGCTGAGACAATGTGTCATCCACCAGCCCGCTGGTGGTCACCACCAGGCGCCCGGGAAACTGCGTGTCATTGATCGTGGCGCTGAGCGAAAACTGGCCCAAAGTGGCATTGCCCAGCGTCAACCCGCCCGAATAATTCCAGCTGCGAATGTTCAGCGCGTTGCCCAGTCCGAAATCCGAATCGAAAATCTGCCGGGAAATTGATCCATTGACGCTCAGGGCACCGCTGATCCGGCAGGTGGCACCCAGACTGACACTGGTGCGATCCTGCTCAAATGCGCCGAACGCCACTGCATCGCTCTGGAATATCAGCGAGCGCTGCCAGCTGCCGCCCATCTGGCCACTGCAGCGTGACAGCCGAAAATCAACACCCGTCCCCAGCTGATAGCGATCGCGGTTCCGCTGGTTGGGCGCGCCGAAAAACATGTCCCGACCAACCGATACATCAGCATAAACGCCCTGCTGACCCAGGCCGATGCCATAACGGGCTTCCATCTGGGGGCGAAGACGGAACCCGTCATCAGCCACGACCGACCGGCCGAGGTTGCTTTCATACCGGCTCTGCAGATCAAGACGCAGTTGCAGGCCGCGGCCCGGATAGCCCCCAACGCCGGCCAGTCCCTGGTTGCGGATCGGGCCGTCATCAACATCGCCAAGCCGCGGCGGCGAATATTGCGGCGACAATTGCTGGGCTGCCGCCGGAGCGGCCAGCATCATGGTCATCGCCGCCAGCAATTGTGCCGATCGCAAACTCATTGGTCCCCACACCCCGAACATTCAGCGATACAGCCTGCCCGCGAACATAATCCGCGAGGACGCCACATCAGTTGCGCGCGATTGCTACACCGAGACGGCATATGCGGCAACCTTCGTCCCGGGGTTTATGGGCTTTTTTGGCCGCTTCGGCTCGTTTGAATCGGTTTTGCCCCTCGCTTCCGGGCGCGCTTCGTGGCACACCGGCAGCATCATGTGTCCGGTTTCGGCTGCATCTGGGGTCGTATCTGCGGCCGTAGCTGGCGCATGGTGGTAGAGTAGCGGCGAGGATTTTGAGACAATGATCTGGAAGCGCAGGACGCGGGGCGACGCGGACGAGCAATCAAATGTGGCCACGGTTGACGATCCCGGCCCGGTGGTGGAGGCCATGATGACTCCCGAATTTGTGCCATCAGCCGAAATTGGGCAGGGCAGCTATGCCTGGAACCCGCCGCTGTCTGCCGAACCCGGCCCGATGCTGCCGCGCTTCATCGCCAACGCCTCTGACGATGTTGAAAACGATTCTGCCAACGATCGTGCCCGCCGCCGGCTGGCGCTGCGTGATGCGCTGGGCGCATCGCAGCCCGTGGTGGCGCGGGAAACCTTTGCCGGTCGCCGCGATGCCATGGCCTCGCTGATCAACGCGGTGGAGGAACAGCGCGTCCACGTCGTGGTCTATGGCGAACGCGGCATCGGCAAGACCAGCCTGGCACATGTGTTCGCCGAAACCGCGCGCGAGGCGCGGTATCACGTGATTTATGCCAGCTGCGGCACCGCAGCCAATTTTTCCGACATGTTTCGATCGGTGCTGGCGCGCATCCCGCGCATCTATCACGCCTCTGTGCTGCCCAATTCGGCCGAAGGTGAAAAGGCCGGTACGTTTGAGACCATGCTGCCCGAAGGCGGCTTTGGCGCCCGCGAACTGGCCGAAGTGCTGGCCGGCGTTGTCGGCACCCGCGTAATCGTCATTCTCGACGAGTATGATCGCGTCGTCGATGTGAACTTCCGCCGCGAAGTGGCGGAACTCATCAAGAATTTGTCGGATCGCGCGGCTCGGGTGCAACTGGTGATCACAGGCGTGGCGCTGAATCTTGACGAACTGATCGGCTACGCGCCGTCGATCCGCCGCAACATCGCCGGCCTGCCAATGGTGCCGCTGGCAGCAAACGAAGTGCGCGAACTGCTGCGCATGGGGGAAGCCGCGGCCGAGATCCGATATGGCAAGGATGCGCTCACGCTTGTCACCCGCATGGCCGGCGGCTCGCCCTATCTGGTGCGGCTGCTTGGCCATCAGGCTGGCTTGACCGCGCTGAACGATGGCCGCGATGAAGTGAACTATGCCGATGCGCGCGCTGCCGTTGAAAAGGTGATCGCCGATTGGCAGGCCAGTCTGCCACGGCGCATCCAGGCCAATCTGGTGCGCGAGGAAGCCCGCACCCACTGGTCCCTGCTGATCGCAGCGGCCCGCGCCGGCAGCACGGCCGACGGCTGGTTCACCATTGATGATGTCTATGCCGAAATGGGCGGCGGCGTTGCCCCGATTAGCATCGAACGGGATTTGAAATTGTTCGTCAATTCGGTCGATCTTCTGGAACGGCGCGAAGGGCACGGCGATCCGCAGTTCCGCTTCAGCTATCCGGGCGTCGCTGCGCTGCTCACCATGTCGGCGGCGATGGCACGACTGGGCACCACAGCCGCCTGAGCGGGGCGACAGCAACGTGCCCGATCCGGTCATTTCGGTTGTGATTCCCCACCTCAACACACCAGAAAGCCTGGTGCGCTGCCTTGCGTCGGTCTGCGATCAGCAACTGCCGGCCGGCAGTTTCGAGGTGATCGTGGTCGATAACGGCTCCACCCTGCCGCTGGAGGCAGTGTGGGCGCAGTTTCCGCAGGTGCGCCATTTGCTGGAGCCGCAGCCCGGCCCGGGGCTGGCGCGCAACCTGGGCGTGGCGGCGTCCCAAAGCGCCTGCCTGGCCTTCATCGATGCCGATTGCGTGGCGCAGCCGGGCTGGCTGGCAGCGGCGCATGACGCGGCATCTACTGGGCGCATTGCCGGCGGTGAAATTTCCATCGAAACCGCCGATCCCGCGCACCTGACTGGCATCGAAGCCTTTGAATGCGTGTTCGGATTTCGCCAGAAAATGTATATTCGCGACCGCAAATTCTCGGTCACCGCCAATCTGGCCATGCCGCGCGCCGCCTTTGACCGGGTTGGCCCATTTGGCGGCATCGACACGGCGGAGGATCTGGACTGGGGCCGCCGCGCCCACGCGCTTGGCCTGAGCATGGATTACCGCGCCGACATGCAGGTG
>DAITMD010000027.1:12821-13936 GCA_036835345.1 Sandarakinorhabdus sp.
CCCCGCCGCGCCCGGACATGCCGGCCCTGCAGCGCAAGTTCGATCGCCTGATCAACCATGATTGGCATGCCCGGCAGGGCCAGCCGCTGTGGCGCTGGCAGGCGCGGGCGCTGGCGGTTGCCGCCTCGCCGCTGGTCGATGCGCTGCGGCTGCTGGCGTCGCCGCGCCTGTCGGGGCTGCGCAACCGGCTGCGCGGCATTGGCACGCTGGTGGCGATCCGCTGGTATCGCTGCCGCCGCATGCTGGCGATGGCGGCCAGCCCGCCCACCGGCGGCGCCATGATGTGGAACCGCTGAACATGGCCGCCGCCAAATCAGCAACCGCGCCGCTGCTGGGTGTCGTCATCGTCAACTGGCGCGGCGCCGGTGACACGATTGAATGTCTGGAAAGCCTGCTGCGCTGCCCGCAGCCGATGCGGGTGGTGGTGGTGGAAAATGGTTCCGGCGATGGTTCGGCCGATCGCATTGCCGAATGGGCGGCCGGAAGCCTGGCCCCGGTTGCCGCGCTGGCGGCCATGGCGCCGCTGTCGGCGCCGCCGCTGCCCAAACCGCTGGCGCTGCGGCGCATCGGCCCTGATGGCATCGGCAGCGACGGGACGGAACGGCTCACGCTGATCGAATCGCCCGACAATCTGGGCTTTGCCGGCGGCAACAACCTTGGGCTGCGGCACCTTCTGGCCGATGATCGGATCGGCCATTTCTGGCTGCTCAACAATGATACGGTGGTCACCCGCGATGCGCCGACAGCGCTGATCGCCCGCATGATGGCCGGCACGCGGATCGGCATGTGCGGCACCATCGTGCGCCATTATTGGGAACCGGGGCTGGTGCAGGCATTGAACGGCTACAGCTTCAACCTGTTCACCGGCGCCGGCAGGCCGCTGGGCGGCGGCGGCCCGGCGGGTCAGACATACAATCCGCAGCTGATCGCCGACGCGACCGATTTCGTGCTGGGCGCCAGCCTGGGTGTCAGCCGCGAATTTCTGATCGAAATTGGCCCAATGGCCGAAGATTATTTTCTCTATTTCGAAGAGATGGACTGGTCCACGCGCAATCGCCGGCTGGCTGGCCGCAGCTTTGAAATCGGCTTTGCGCAGGGTGCCACGGTGTTCCACA
>DAITMD010000028.1:0-13690 GCA_036835345.1 Sandarakinorhabdus sp.
GGCGGCGGACGGGCAGGTGGCAATCGGGGCGCTGCAGGATGCGGAGTTCATCGCGCTGTGCCGCAGCCTTGGCCGCGATGATCTGGCCGATGATCCGCGCTTTCGTTCAACCGCCGGGCGCATCAAGCATCAGCGCGAGTGGGCGCCTGAGGTCAGCGCCGAAATCGCCCGGCGCACCCGGGCCGAACTGTTGGCCGGCTTTGTCGAGCAGGGCGCTGTCGGCGGGCCAGTGGTGGCCTTGCAGGATGTGCCGGGTGATGCCCAGGTGCAGCACAACGGCATCTGTATCGAGGTGCCCCACACAGCAGCCGTGGGCCGGGTGCGGCAGGCGCGTGCGCCGGCGCGCTTTGGCGAAGCGCTGGCGCCGCCCGGCCCGGCGCCACATCTGGGGGAGCACAGCCGGCAATTGCTTGCCGCCCTTGGCCATGATGATGCCGCCATCGCCGCCCTGATCGCCAGCGGGGCGGTAAAGGGCTGAGCATGCCCGCGCCGCATTGCTTTCCGGCATGGCTCTTGCATCATGTGATCGGGGCCCTGCGCTGATTCTGCCATTGCATGGGCACAGCGTGCCACCCATATCGGGCCGTGTGACAGGACTGTTTCAATCAGTCCCATGGAGATGACATGACCAACCAGACCCTTCCCGTTCTGCCCCTGCGCGATATCGTGGTGTTTCCGCAGATGATCGTGCCCCTGTTCGTGGGCCGGGAAAAATCCGTGGCAGCGCTGGAAGCCGCCATGGCCGACAATCGCAGCGTCTATCTGCTCAGCCAGAAGAACCCGGGCGACGAAGATCCTGGGGCCGACGGGCTTTATGACGTGGGCACCATCGCGTCAGTGTTGCAACTGCTCAAACTGCCCGATGGCACGGTTAAGGTGCTGGTGGAGGGCCAGACCCGGGCCAGCCTGGTGGCGCTGGATGTGAGCGGCGACCATCTGGTTGCCGAAGTGGCCGAGCGCCCTGATGTGGAGCGTGCCGAAACCGAGGTGCAGGCGCTGCTGCGTTCGGCGCAGAGCCAGTTCGAGCAATTCGTGAAACTGAACAAGAAGGTGGCCCCCGAAATCGCCAGCCAGATCGCGGCGATCGAAGAGACGGGGCGTTTTGCCGATACGGTTGCCGCCAATCTGGGCCTGAAGATCGCCGACAAGCAGGCGCTGCTGGCCGAGCCGGATGTGGGCGTGCGGCTGGAGAAGATTTTTGCCTTCATGGAGGGCGAGCTGGGCGTGCTGCAGGTTGAGAAGAAGATCCGCAACCGCGTGAAGCGGCAGATGGAAAAGAGCCAGCGCGAATATTATCTCAACGAGCAGATGAAGGCGATCCAGCGCGAGCTGGGCGAGGAAGAGGAAAAGGACGAAGCCGCCGAGTTCGAAGCCCGCATCGCCAAGGTGAAATTGTCGAAGGAAGCGCGCGAGAAGGCGTTGGCCGAACTCAAGAAGTTCAAGGCCATGGCACCGCAATCGGCCGAAGCCACGGTGGTGCGCAACTATCTCGACACGCTGCTGGGCCTGCCGTGGGGCAAGAAGTCCAAGGTGAAGAAGGACATTGTGGCAGCGCAGGCGGTGCTGGATGCCGATCACTACGGCCTTGAAAAGGTGAAGGACCGGATCATCGAATATCTGGCCGTGCAGGCGCGCACCTCCAAGCTGAAAGGGCCGATCCTGTGCCTTGTCGGCCCGCCGGGTGTGGGCAAGACCAGCCTTGGCCGCAGCATCGCCAAGGCGACCGGGCGCGAGTTCATCCGCCACAGCCTGGGCGGCGTGCGCGACGAGGCCGAGATCCGCGGCCATCGCCGCACCTATATAGGTTCGATGCCTGGCAAGATCGTGCAGAATCTGAAGAAGGCCGGCACATCCAACCCGCTTTTCCTGCTGGATGAAATCGACAAGCTGGGCCAGGATTTCCGCGGTGATCCCTCCTCTGCGCTGCTGGAGGTGCTGGATCCGGAGCAGAACAAGAGCTTCAACGATCATTATCTGGAAGTCGATTACGACCTGTCGGACGTGATGTTCGTGACCACGGCCAACAGCTACAACATGCCCCAGCCGCTGCTGGACCGCATGGAGATCATCACCCTGTCTGGCTATACCGAAGACGAAAAGGTGGAGATCGCGCAGCGCCACCTGATCGACAAACAATATGACGCACACGGCCTGAAGCGCGAGGAATTCAGCGTTGGCGAGGACGCGCTGCGCGATCTCATCCGCTATTACACCCGCGAAGCCGGCGTGCGGAAACTGGAGCGCGAGATTGCCAAGCTGGCGCGCAAGGCACTGCGCCAGATCCTGGAAGGCAAGTCGGCCAGCGTTGCGGTGACATCCGAGAATCTGGCGGAATTTGCCGGAGTGCGGAAGTTCCGTTTCGGTCTTGCCGATGCCGAAGACCAGATTGGCGCCGTGACCGGCCTGGCCTGGACCGAGGTGGGCGGCGATCTGCTCACCATCGAAGCGGTCACCTCGCCGGGCAAGGGCACGATCAAGACCACGGGCAAGCTGGGCACGGTGATGACCGAATCGATTTCGGCTGCGCTGAGTTTCGTGCGCGCCCGCGCCGTGCATTATGGCATTCAGCCCGGCGTGTTCGAAAAGAAGGACATCCACGTCCACGTGCCGGAAGGCGCGACGCCCAAGGACGGCCCGTCGGCGGGCATCGCCATGGTGACGGCGATCATTTCCACCCTGTCCGGCGTGGCGGTGAAGCGTGACGTTGCCATGACCGGCGAGGTGACGCTGCGCGGCCGGGTGCTGCCGATCGGCGGGCTGAAGGAAAAGCTGCTGGCGGCGCTGCGCGGCGGTATCACCACCGTACTGATCCCGGCCGAGAACGAGAAGGACCTGATTGAGATCCCTGACAATGTGAAGCGGGGCATGACGATCATTCCGGTCAGTCATGTCGACGAGGTGCTGGCGCTGGCCCTGATCCAGCCGCTCACTCCGATCGAATGGACGGAAGCCGATGAAAAGGCGGTGCAGCCGGCAGCTGCTGTGGCCATCGAACCGGCGGTTCGCCACTGATTGTTGGCCGGCATTGCGGGCGGGGCTTTACAGCGCCGTCCGCGCCGTCTAATCGGCCCATCCCGGCGCAGCATAGTGGGCGCGTAGCTCAGCGGTAGAGCACTGCTTTCACACGGCAGGGGTCACAGGTTCAATCCCTGTCGCGCCCACCACTTTCCTGGCGGTTTTTCGTTCATGAACAGTCTTTCCCCGGCCGCGCCGCCCGCCTGGGCGCAGCAGCAGCGCGCCGCCCGGATTACCACGGCCGATCTGCTGGCCCGGCTTGGCCTGCGGGAAGGGGATTTCGCGAATGGCGTTGTCGCGAAGCCGCAATTTGCGCTGTCGGTGCCGCCGCACTTCCTGTCGCTCATCCGGCCGGGCGATCCGCGTGATCCGCTGTTGCTGCAAGTGCTGGCGCGCGGCGAGGAGGCAGCCCCGCAACCCGGCCGCTTCACCGATCCGCTGCAGGAAGCCGACTATCGCGCCGCGCCAGGACTGTTGCGCAAATATCGCAGCCGCGCCTTGCTCATTGCCTCGGGCGCCTGCGCCATCCACTGCCGCTATTGCTTCCGCCGGCATTATGATTATGGCGCGGCCATGCTCACCCGCTCTGGCGAGGCGGCGGCATTGGCGGCGATTGCCGACGATCCGGCCATCGAGGAGATCATCCTTTCGGGCGGTGACCCGCTCAGCCTGCCCGACGAGCGGCTGGCGGCGATTGTGACTGCACTGGAGGCGATCGGGCACGTCGGCACGCTGCGACTGCACACGCGCACGCTTGCGGCGATCCCGGATCGGGTGACGCCGGCGCTGCTGGCGCTGCTTGCGGGCACGCGGCTGAAGAGCGTGATTGTCATCCACACCAATCACCCGCACGAAGTGTCGCCCCAAGTTGTTCAGGCGCTTCGGCAACTGCGGACAATTGGCGTCACATTGTTGAACCAGTCCGTGTTGCTGGCCGGCGTGAACGATGACGCCCAGTTATTGGCCGGCCACAGCCGGCAATTGTTCACAGCCGGCGTGTTGCCTTATTATATCCACCTCACCGATCCGGTTGCCGGTGCGGCGCATTTCGATGTGGATGCAGACCGTGCCCGCCGGATCGAGGCAGAGTTGCGGGACCTGCTGCCCGGTTATCTGCTGCCGCGCTTCGTGCGCGAAGTGCCGGGGCGAGCTGCCAAGACACCGCTGTGGGCGCTCTGACAAGATGAACCGCGGCTGACAGGTTTGTTCAGCCTGTTCACATCAAACTTATGCGAATCAGGGCCATCGACAACGATGGAGAGCAAGATGCGCCACGGTTTGATGATGGGTGTTCTGGCCAGCATGGCGCTGGCGATGCCGGCCGCGGCGCAATGGGGCCCGCCCCCGGGCCAGTGGAATGGCCAGCACGGCGGCTATCATGGCAATCAGGGCTGGAACAATCAGGGCTGGAACGGTGGCGGCTGGCAGGGCCAGCAGGGCTGGAACCAGGGCAACGGCCAATGGTGCCGGCGCAGCGATGGCGGCACCGGCACGGTGCTGGGCGCGGTGATTGGCGGCGCTGTTGGCAACCAGGTGGCGGGTCGCCGGGATCGCACGGTGGGAACCGTTGCCGGTGCGGTGGTCGGCGGCCTGCTGGGCCGCAGCATCGATCGCGGCCGCGTGGTCTGCCGCTGATTGTTAACGGAATTTGCAAGGAGAGGGAAAATGATGCGTTTTCACATGTCCCTGGCCCCGGTCGTGTTGGCGGCGATGGCAACGGCCGCCCCGGCACTGGCCGGCGATGATTGGCGCGAGCGCAAGCGGGATCGCCGGGAAGTGGCCCGCAGCTATGCCGAAGTGCGCGATGCGCAGCGCGATCTGGCCCGCGCCCAGTGGCGCGGCAACCCGCGTGAAATCCGCGAGGAGGCCCGCGAGTTGCGCCGCGCCGAACGCGATCTCCAGCGCGACCGCGCAAGGCTCTACAGGACGGGTTGGGATGACGACCGCCGCCGCGGCCGCTGGGATGACGATGACCGTCGCCGTGGCAACAATGGTTGGGGCCGTGGTGGCCGCCCGGGCAAGGACTGGCGCTATGACCGCAATGGCTGGAACCGGCCCGGCTGGGCAGCTGACCGCTTCTATGTTGATGATCGCCGCTATCGGCCGCGCTATCTGGGCCGCAATGATGCGGTCTGGCGCGGGTATGACAACCGCTATTATTGCCGGCGCAGCGATGGCACCACGGGCCTGATTGTTGGCGGCCTTGCCGGCGGCGCGCTGGGCAATGTGCTGGCGCCGGGCGGCTCCAAGCTGCTGGGCAGCCTGATCGGCGGCGGCCTTGGTGCCGTGGTGGGCAACGGGATCGACCGCAACCGGGTGGTCTGCCGTTAATCACCGCCCCCAAGAAAACTGATGGCGTTCATCGGAAAAACCCGATGGACGCCATTGGCTTGTGGGCAATATGCTATGATGCGAAAAGGAGAAACCACATGGCCAAGAAGAAGACCAAGGATGAAAGCCTGAACCTCGGGATGCCCGACGATGCCCGCAAGGCCATTGCCGATGGCCTGTCGAAACTGCTTGCCGATACCTACTCATTGTATCTCAAGACCCACAATTTCCATTGGAATGTGACCGGCCCGCAGTTCAATTCACTGCACCTGATGTTCGAAGGCCAGTACACCGAACTGGCTCTGGCCGTTGATCTGATTGCTGAGCGGATCCGCGCCCTGGGTGAACCGGCGCCGGGCAGCTATTCGGCCTATGCCAAACTGTCGACCATCAAGGAAGCAGACGATGTGCCGGCAGCGAATGACATGGTGCGTATCCTTGCCGAGGACCAGCTGGCCGTGGTGCGCACCGCGCGCGCCGTGTTCCCGCTGGCCGATGCTGCCCATGATGAACCGACTGCCGATCTGCTGACGCAGCGGATGCAAGTGCATGAAAAGACGGCGTGGATGCTGCGGGCAAACCTGGGCTGAATGACCTCAGCCCCGGGCCGCATAGTTGGTGTCAACCCACGCGCGGTAGCTGCCGTCCATGATGCTCCGCCACCACGGTTCATTGGCCAGATACCAGGCCAGAGTTTCGGCGAAGCCCTGCTCGAAGCTGCGCGCCGGCGCGTAACCAAGCTCGGCGCGCGCCTTGGTTTCATCGATGGCATAGCGGCGGTCGTGGCCGGGGCGATCGGTGACGAAGGTCTTGAGGCTGCTGGTCGGCTTGCCGCTGGCGGCGGGCGCGTCAGGAAAGCGGCTGGCCAGCGCCGGATCGGCTGCAAAGGCGGCGTCAACGGCGGCGCACAGCGTGTCGATCACGGTGATGTTCGGGAGCTCCGCGCCGCCACCGATGTTATACGTTTCGCCCACGCGGCCCTTGCGCAGGCAGGCTTCAATACCGCGGCAGTGATCCTCCACGTGCAGCCAATCGCGGATCTGCATGCCATCGCCATAGATCGGCAGCGGCCGGCCGTGCAGGGCGTTGATCAGGAACAGCGGAATCAGCTTTTCCGGGAACTGGTAAGGCCCGTAATTGTTTGAACAATTGCTGGTGACGCAGTTGAGGCCATAGCTATGGTGCCAGGCCCGCACCAGATGATCGCTGGCGGCCTTGCTGGCCGAATAGGGGCTGTTCGGGGCATAGGCAGTAGTCTCGCTGAACGCCGGATCATCCGGGCCAAGGCTGCCATAGACTTCATCGGTGGACACATGGTGGAAGCGGTGGTCCCGGCCGCTGCCCGCCAGCCAGACGGCGCGGGCGGCCGTCAAAAGCGACAAGGTGCCGATGACATTGGTGTCAACAAACACGGCCGGGCCGTGAATGGAGCGGTCCACGTGGCTTTCGGCAGCAAAATGCACAATTGTATCAATGCAATGATCGCGCAACAGAGTTTCCACGAGTGTCGTATCGCGGATGTCGCCATGGACGAAATTGATGGCATTGGCGCTGGCCAGATTGGCGCGGTTGCCGGCATAGGTGAGGGCATCCAGAACCGTGATCCGGTCTTGCGGATGACGGGCACGCCAGTAATGCACGAAATTGGCACCGATGAAGCCGGCACCGCCGGTGATGAGCAGATTGGTCATCGCGCCATTTCTTTCAGACAATCAACAAGTTCGTGGCGCCAATGACGGGCCGGGCCGGTGATCGCCCAGGTGGCGCTCTTGTCCAGAATGCCATAGGCAGGCCGGCGCGCCGGGGTGGGATAATCCGCGGTGGCGATCGGCAGCACCTGGGCCGGGCGGGTCAGCAGGCCAAGTGCCAGGGCTTCATCGTGGATGGCTGCGGCGAAATCATACCAGCTGGCCACGCCGGCATCGGTCCAGTGGAATATGCCGCTGTGCGCGTGCATTGCCCAGATTGCGCGGGCCAGGCCAAGTGCATGGGTTGGTGTGCCAATTTGATCGGCCACGACGCGCAATTCATCGCGTTCGCGCATCAGGCGCAGCATGGTGTGAACGAAATTATTGCCCGCCGCCGCATAAACCCAGGCCGTGCGGATGATCAGCGGGGCCGGGTGGGCGGCGCGGGCGGCGGCTTCACCGGCCAATTTGGTGCGGCCATAGGCGCTGATCGGGTTGGGCTTGGCATCCGGGGCGTAGGGCGCGCTGGCCTGCCCGTCGAACACGAAATCAGTCGATATCTGCACGAACCGGGCGCCGCTGTGTGCCGCTGCGTTACCCAGATGTGTCACCGCGGTGGCGTTTATGGCCGAGGCGGTGGCCTCTTCGCTTTCGGCCTTGTCCACGGCTGTCCAGGCGGCGGCGTTTATGAGCACATCAGGCCGCGCGGCACCCACCACTTGGGTCACCTGATCCGCGTTGCAGATGTCGAACGCGGCTTCTGGCGGGGCGATCATGCTCACCCCGGCTGGCGCGGTGGCCACCAGCGCCCGGCCGAGCTGGCCGCCGCTGCCTGCAACCAGCACCCTCATGCGAACAGTTCCGCATCGGCCAGCAGCGGCGCGGCGGCGTCCTTGCCCGACAGCAAAGGGGTGCCGTCCAGCGGCCAGGCGATGGCGATCGTCGGATCGTTCCAGGCGATGCCGCGATCGCTCGGCGGATCATAAAGCGTGGTGCACTTGTAGAGGAAATCCGCCGTTTCGGAGAGCACGAGGAAGCCGTGCGCGAACCCCGGCGGGATCCACAGCATCCGGTGGTTTTCGGCGCTCAGTTCATAGCCGATCCAGCGGCCGAAGTGCGGCGAGGATGTGCGGATATCGACGGCGACATCGAACACCGCGCCGCTCGTCACCCGCACCAGCTTGCCCTGCGGATTGGCGAGTTGATAATGCAGGCCGCGCAGGACGCCCCGCGCTGACCGGCTGTGATTGTCTTGCACGAAATCCATGTTCAGGCCGGCGTGGGAAAAGCTCTGCCGGTTCCAGCTTTCCAGGAAAAATCCCCGTGCGTCGCCGAACACGCGGGGTTCGATCAGCATCACGCCGGGCAGGCTGGTCTGGGTTACCTGCACGCCGGCCTCAATGCCGGTTCTTGCCGCGCAGCGCCCGGTAGATCGCCGGCGGCACCCAATCGTGCAGCAGGTGGCGGCGCATCACTTGCCAATCGGTGCGGTCTTCCGATCCGGGGCGGGTGCGAAACACGGTGGTGCGATCCGGCACATCATCCAGGCCGTCGGTGGGCGCGGTGTAATAATAGAGCGCCACCGAACGCCGGGCACGATCCGGCGGGCAGGCGATGGGATCGGGCACGCCGTGGAAACTGTCGAGATCAGTGTTGAAGATCACCGCCCGGCCCAGCGCCGGCACCACGCTGTGGGTGCGCTTGCTCATGTCGCGTTCCCACAGTTCCAGCGCGCCGTTCCACGCCGGATCCCAATCATCATTGAGGTAAATCAGCAGGTTCAGCCGCCGCAGCACGTTCATGCGCTTGTTGATGTTGAAATCGGCGTGAACGCCCAGATGCCCGCCGGCGCGGGTTTCGTGCAGGCCGCCGCCCAGATAGTGCGGATCGACGATCAGCTTGTCGATGCCGGTCAGCGCCTCAAGGAAGGCCACCATCGGCGCGGAGATCATCTCGGCCAGAAAGGTGCGGATGCGGGCGCTGTCCAGATTATCCGGCTGCCATTCGAACTTCAGCCGTTCCTGATCGCGGTCATAGCCCACCTTGGCGCCGCCTGCCGGCCAGTCGCGCACCAGGCCGCGCAGCAGACCGGCATCCAGAAAATCGTCCATCACAATGTGCGGGAAGGGCGCGGCCGCCACATAGCGTGCGTGCAGGGCCTGCCCGGCGGCAGCCGCCTGCGCCATGTCCAGCTTGAACGCGCCAGTGGCTTCATCGATGATCCTTGTCTGCAGGATCGGCATGACACTATCCCCGTGTTGCCTGGCCGATGGCCAGCTGCTGCAGCAGATACTCGCCATAGCCGGACTTGCGCAATGGCGCTGCAATCGCCTCCAGCTGGGCCGCATCGATCAGGCCCATGCGCCAGGCGATTTCTTCCGGACAGCAGATTTTCAGGCCCTGCCGTTCCTCGACGATGCGCACATAGAGCGCGGCATCCAGCAGCGAGCCGTGGGTGCCGGTATCCAGCCAGGCAAAGCCGCGGCCCATCAGTTCGACGTTCAGCTTGCCGGCATCAAGATAGCGGCGGTTGAGATCGGTGATTTCCAGCTCGCCGCGCGGCGACGGGGCAAGATCGCGCGCCAGCCGCACCGCATCGCCATCATAGAAATACAGGCCGGTCACCGCATAGTTGCTGCGCGGCTGCAGCGGCTTTTCCTCGATGGTTTCGGCGCGGCCGGCGGCATCGAAGCTCACCACGCCATAGGCCGCCGGGTCTTTCACATAATAGCCGAAGACCGTGGCACCATCAGCACGGCCAGCGGCGCGGGCCAGCAGTTCGGGCAGCCCGTGGCCGTGGAAGATATTGTCGCCAAGGATCAGCACGGAGGGATCATCGCCCACGAAATCCGCGCCGATATGATAGGCCTGCGCCAGCCCTTCCGGGCGCGGCTGCTCGGCATAATGGATGGCCAGGCCCCATTGGCTGCCATCGCCCAGCAGGGCGCGGAAGGCCGGCGCATCGGCCGGCGTGGTGATGATCATTATCTCGCGGCAGCCGGCCAGCATCAGCACCGACAGCGGATAATAGATCATCGGCTTGTCATAGATCGGCATCAGCTGTTTGGAGACGGGCAGGGTGAGCGGATAGAGCCGTGTGCCCGATCCGCCTGCCAATATGATGCCGCGTCTGGCCGTGCTTCCCCCGTTCATGCCGTGCCCTTCACGAAACGCCGTACCAGCCCGGCAAAGCTTTTCAGCTGCAACCACATTGGTTCCAGCCGCGCCGCTTCGGCCGTGCCCACCCCCAGATAGCGCGGCACCGGCCGGCCGACCACCCGCATTGCCCAAAGCCGCGACACCAGCTGCCGTTTGCGCCGGGCCTGGTGCGGCTGCATCGAGATGATGTCTGAAACTGCTGCCGGTTCCACCGCCACTGCGCCGGCTTCCACAGCGGTATCCAGCGCCGCCATGCCCGCCGCCGTGCGCGCCATCACCAGGCTGCGCCCGTCCTGCTCTTCGAAACTGGGGTAGCCGCGATCATCGCCGTGCCACGCATCGGCGCAGGCAAGATCAGCCGCCGCGCCCACCGCATCCGGACAGATCTTGCAGCGGAACTGGATCTCCTTCGACAATATATCGCCCCAGCTGTCGGCATAGGTCATGGAGCGGGTGCTGCCATCCTTCAGCGTGGCGGTGGCGCGGCCGGGCCAGCCATCACCGCGAAAGCGAAAAGCCGTCACCTGATCGGCCGGCGCGTCCAGCCGTTCGAGCACGCGGCCGACAGCGCGGGCCGAAGGGATGCCGGCGCAGAAAAAGGCGATCATCAGCGGCACCCGTGCCGCGATGCGGCCATCGCTGCGCGCCCGCGCCCTCAGCGCCGTCACGTCGCAGGGCTTGCCGATGAAGGCAAAGCGGGTGTTGTCCGCCTCGGCACGCGCCAGCCAGTCGTCCAGCCCGGCCAGCGGCGATGACGCGGCATAGCGCGACCCGGCAGCGTCAAAAATCTGCTGTGCGCTGGTGGAAATGCCGGTGACATTGCCGGTGGGATGGGCCGGATCGGCTCTGGTCTGCACCACAAAATCCACCAGTCCGCTGCTCAGCGCGTGGCTGGCCACCGCCGAAATCAGCCCGCCCGACGATGCATGGTGGCGCAGCGCGCTGTCGGCGGCATGGCCCACGCCGGTAAAGCGCTGCGGGCCCCAATATGGTTCGGAAGGATCAAAGGGATTGTCGCGCGCGTCAACGATCAGGCCGGGGCAGGCGGCAGCGATGGCGGCATTTTCGGTGTCGCTTACCGGGCCGATCTGGCGGGGCCGTGCCCAGCCGGGGGGCACATCGGCCATGGCGATGCCCGGCGATACGGCCGCGCACAGGCCGCAGCCGGTGCAGGTGCCGGCTCGTTCAACGCGCGCAAGGAAGGCCGCTGTCACCGTGCCCGGCCTCTTGCAGCCTCGGCAAACAGATCGGCCAGCGTGCCGACATAAAGATCCAGGCCGGCGGTGATGGCGGGGGTGGCGGCTGCGATGGCGGCGGCCAGTTCTTCGCGGCGATCAAGCGCATCCAATATGCGCGCCAGTGCGGCATCGGTGTTCATGCCCCTGGCATTCACCAGCCAGCCATAGCCCATGGCGCCAAACAGCCCTTCGAACTTGCGGCTATAGCTGATCGGCACCACTGGCACGCCGCTGGAAAAGGCCGCGATCGTGGCGTGCATGCGCCCACCGACCAGAAAATCCAGCCCCGAAATGAAGCTTTTGGCGTCGCTGGCCGAGGTGAAATCGCTGTGGCGGTGCAGCGCCGGATAGCGCAACTTCAGCGCATCGGCAGCGGCGCGATCATCCTCCTGCGGCTGGCCATCGACCAGCACATGCGGCACCAAATGCACATCAATGTCGCCGCGCGCCAGCAGCGCCGCGATCAGCCGGTGGGTAAGATCAGCATAATCAAACTCCAGCCCATATTCATTGCCGCCGGCATGGCCGCCGCTCATCAGCAACTGGGAGATGTTGAGGCCCACCTGCAAGCGGCCCGTCAGCTTCGCGCGCGGTGTGAAGGGCAGGGCAAAGGCGACATCGACGACCTGGGTGGCTGGCACGCCCGGCGCCAGCTGCGCCAGCGCCGCCATCGACAGCCCGTCGCGGGCAAAGATGGCGCGGGCGCGGCGGCAGATCCACGCCGCGATGGCACTGTGCGGTTGCCGGCTGAACGGGCCGATGGTCTGCGGGCTGAGCACCAGCGGCTTGCCGGCCAGCACCGTCATGATCTTGGTGGCGGCAACATAGGCAAAGCGCTTGTCGGGGTAGATATCGGTGAAACTGTCACCGCCGCAGATATCCAGCATGATGTCACAGGCGCGCGCATCCTTCAGGAACCCGCCCGGATTGGCCATGTAGCGGCCGGTGATGGTGCGCAGGGCAATGCTGGTATCCGTCACCGATGCAGGCCCGCTTTCACGCGGGCCGAAGATGGTGAAATGCGGCGTGACGCCGGCCAACGCTGCCGCCCGCTGTGCCAGCAGCAGATTGCCGGCGGTCAGCGCACCGACCCCCAGATTGCTTGCCCGCGTGGCGTGCCAGAGCAGCCCGACCCTTAGATCAGCCACCTGTGGCACCGGCCGGCGCCGCAGCGGGGGCGGGGGCGGCGGGCGCAGGTGCAGCAGGCGCCGCACCGCCGGTCGCGGGTGCTGCGGTGCCGGCCTTGGCTTCGGCCTCTTTCTTCAGCTTGGCGGCCACATTTTCCGGCGTGTCATAACCGGTGCCATAGGTGATCTTGCCTTTGGCGGCGTCTTTCAGACGCTTCAGCTCGTCCTGCAGCTTCTTGGAGATTTCCTGCCGCTGGATCACCTGCTGAGCATAGGAAATGGCACGTTCACCCAGGAACGGCTGGGTCTTGGACTGGGTGACATTGTTGACATAGACCACCGGAGCCGGCGCGCCGGCCGGCTGATCGGTGAACATGAACGGCTCGCCGCCCGGCTCGCGCGCAACGCGCATCACTTCGGCGGAAATGCGCGGATCCAGCAGCAGCGTATCGATCTGCTGCGGCGCGCGCCGATATTCGACATTGTTTTCCAACAGCACCCGCTCCACCTCGGCCATGGTCTTGGCTTCCTTCAGGGGCAGATTGCCCAAATTGGGCGCCTGCAGGAACTGGATCTGGTCGAGCTGGATGATGCGGCGTTCGGCAAACATCATCGGATTGTCGCTGATGAATTTCTGGGCGCGCTCACGCGGGGTGGCCTGGATCTTGCCGGCCACTTCGGCCTGCAGCGCCTGCACCAGCAGATTTTCATCGTTGCGCGATTTGGCCAGCACGAACTGCGGCGACTGGTCCAGCTTGCGGGTGCGGGCTTCGTTGGCCACCATCTTGCGTTCGATCACGCGGGCCAGCGCCACGGATTCCACCAGCTTGCGCGGCGCGGACTGGGCCTGCTGACCCATGGAATTGATCTCGGCATTCACCTCGTGGATGGTGACATCCTTGCCATCGATGGAGGCCACCACCTGGCCTTCGGGCTTTTCAGCCTCTTTGTTGCAGGCAGCCAGTGCCAGGCTGGCCGCGGCGACCAGAAGCCAGTTTTTGGCGGTTTTGTGCTTCAGTATCATTGTTGTTCTCCCCGTTGGCAGCCGGCGTGGCCGCTGCCTTTGCCATGGCCATGTTGCAATCGTTCATGCCGCTGGCGCCAGCCATGGTCAATGCTGGCGCAGCGGGAT
>DAITMD010000029.1:0-2972 GCA_036835345.1 Sandarakinorhabdus sp.
CCCGACGCATCCCTTCACGGCGGCGTGCTTGACACAACTCGTCCTGCCGTTGCAATCTTAAAACAGCAGTTCACTTGTGCTTCGCATTAGATCGGCCAAAGAGCCGGCATCGAGGCACCTGGAAGCGCAGCTGAGGACCCACCTTGGCGAATTGGGGAGGCAGTTAGAATGACTATCCGGCACTCGTCTGTTCTGGGTTTCGTGTCGTTGCTCGCGTTGGCGTCGCCAGTTGTGGCGCAGCAGGCCGATGCCGCAGCAGATACGGACTCGCTTGATACCATCGTCGTCACCGCGACTCGCACCACCGAGAATTTGCAGGCCGTGCCAATCGCCGTGACCGTTATCAGCGGCGAGGAACTGGCAAAGCGCCAGATACTTGATGTCAAAGGCTTGGAGATGGTCACCCCCAACCTGGTGATCAATCCCAACGCGGTTTCGGCTGGCGGCGCCAACATCTTCATCCGCGGCATCGGCACGGCCGATTTCGATCGCACCTTCAGCCCGGCGGTGTCGCTGGTGGTGGACGGCGTTATCTTTGGGTCATCGATTGCCGGCCAGCTGCTGAACGTCGTTGATGTCGAGCGGCTGGAAGTGCTGCGCGGGCCGCAGGGCACGCTCTTCGGTGCCAACAGTATTGGCGGCGTGATCAACATCACCCGGCCAAAACCAAAAGATGAACTGGGCGGCAACCTGCAGGTCACGATTGGCAATTATGGTGAATTCAACGTTCGCGGCGCCATCACCGGTCCGATCGTACCAGGCAAGATCGATGCGCGCATTGCCGTCAATCGGGTGACCAACGATGGTCAGTTCGTCAACCAGTTTAACGGCCAGCGCCGTGGCTTTGCCGACCTTTGGCTGGTGTCACCGTCGCTGCGCTTCACGCCCTCGGACGATGTCGAGATATTGCTCACTTACGACTATCTGCAGAACAAGGGTGATTGGGGCGTGCTGTTCAACCGTTCCGGCCCCAACGAATTATTCTGTATCGGGGTGCTGTTGGTGCCGACGCCGACCTGCGCCGATCCCAACCAGGATCTGACCAGGCCCAACCAGGATACACCGACCTTCCTGAGTTCGATCACGCATTCGGCCTCGCTAACCACCAACATCAAGGCCGGTGACGGCGTCGACATCACGTCGATCACGGGTTTCAACCTGTTCAGCGAAGAGAAGCAGACCGATTTCGACGGCATTCCGCTTCCGGTGTTTGCCAGCATCCAGCCAGTGAACGAGCGGCAATTCATGCAGGAATTCCGTGCCAACTGGCAAGTGAACGATCGGCTCTCTCTTTTGGGCGGGCTATTCGGCCAGTTTGTCAGCTACAAGGACGGTGCCAACTCGCTGTTCGTATTCGCGCTGCTGGGCTTCCCGCCAAATACGGTTGAGGTGGTTGATCGGCAGCAGGATACCTACAGCTTTGGAGCCTATCTTACCGGCGCCTATAAGCTTACCGATGCACTGCGTCTGTCGCTGGGCGGTCGTTATACCTATGAGTACAAGGAATTTACCTACCGTAACGGCTTCAATCAGGTCGGCGGCGGTTTCTTCCCAGATGCGCCCGGCTTTGACAACGAAGCCAACGGCAGCCAGGGCTGGAGCCAGTTCACCCCGCGTGTGGCGCTGGATTACAGCCCGCGCGACGGCGTGTTGACATATGTTTCGTGGAGCCAAGGCTTCAAATCAGGGGGCTTCAACGGGCGCGGCAACTCCACCGAAACCATCGGGCCCTACGATCCCGAACTGGTCAATACCTACGAACTGGGCCTGAAGAGTGAATGGTTCGATCGCACGTTGCGCGTCAACCTTGCCGGCTTCCTGTCCGATTACACCCGCAAACAGGAGGAGATTATTCGCCGCAACCCGGAAACTCAGGCCACCATTACCACGGTCACCAACGCATCGTCGGTGCGCTATTGGGGCTTCGAAGCCGAACTCGCGGCAGTGCCGGCCAAAGGCCTGACGCTTTCGGGCTCGGTTGGCTATCTGAACGCGCGTTACCGGAACTTCGTATTTGACGGGTTCGATGTGTCAGACTCCGTTCGTCCGCGCAACGCGCCGCCGTGGCAGCTTTCGGGCACGGTGCAATATGAAACCAAGATTGGCGATGTCGGCCTTGATGCGCTGGTGACATACCGCTGGAGCGATGGTTACTTCTTCCACATGGGTCCGCGCTTCGATGGTGGCGGGCCGTCGCCGCTGATCAACGATCCGCGTGGCGCCATTGCTGCCTATGGCCTGCTCGATGCCCAGGTGGGCGCCACCTTCCCGATGGGCAACACCGAACTGCGCGCCAGCGTCTATGGCCGCAACATCGGCAACGAACGCTTCTTCTCGGCGTTCAACCCGGTGGCCAATCTGTGGGCCAACGGCGCTGTAAATCTGGGTCGCACATTCGGGGTGCGGCTTGGGGTGAATTTCTGATCCCCGCTGCTCGTCTCCTGCCCGATCAACTTGGCCACTGCTCTGCGTTGCAGGGCGGTGGCCAGTTTTTCAGAAAGTTGCGCCTTGAAAGGCCACCCTGCGGATATGCAACAATCAGTGATTGGAAAGGCCGTTCGCATGAGCAAAGTTGAAGAAGCATCCGCCGACGTGGAAAATCCTTATTTGCTTGGCCCCTATGCGGCGATCGGCGATGAACTGGCAGTCGAGGGCCTGCCGGTAGTGGGCCAAATTCCTGCCGAGCTTGACGGCACTTACATGCGGATCGGCCCCAATCCGATCACCCCGCCAGACGGAAAAACCCACCACTGGTTCGCTGGCGATGGCATGATCCACGCCGTGCGCATCCAGAACGGCCAGGCGCTGTGGTACCGCAACCGCTATATCCGTTCGACCCGCGTGGCGGCGGCGCTGGGCGAACCGCCGGCGCCGGGCCCGCGCTATGAACGCGGCGATACGGTCAACACCAACGTGATCAGCCATGGTGGCAAGATATTGGCGCTGGTTGAAGCGGGCGGCTTCCCGGTGGA
>DAITMD010000029.1:2991-5997 GCA_036835345.1 Sandarakinorhabdus sp.
CGCTGCTTGGCACTACGGCCTACACCAACCTGGACGGGAGCCTGCAGTTCGGCGGCTTCACGGCCCACCCGCACCTGGACCATGACACCGGCGAACTGCACGCCATATGCTACAACGGCGGCAACCGCGAATTCGTGCGATATGTGGTGGTGGGAACCAATGGCCGGGTGCGCAAGGAAATCAAGGTCCCGGTGCCGGACGGGCCCATGATCCATGATTGCGCCATCACGGCGCGGTTCGTGCTGATCCTGGATATGCCGATCACCTTTTCGATCGATGCGGCAAAGGCGGGCATGTCCATGCCCTATGCCTGGAACCCGCAGCACCCGGCCCGTGTTGGCCTGCTGCCGCGCAATGGCGGCGGCGACGACGTGATCTGGTGCGACGTGGAGCCGGCCTATGTTTTCCACCCCTGCAACGCCTATGATCTGCCCGATGGCCGCGTGGTGCTGGATGTATCGGTGCACGACCGGCTGTTCGTGACCGACGGCACCGAACAGCCAGGCAGTTCGAAGGTGACCTTCGAACGCTGGATTTGCGATCCGGAGACAAAGCGGGTCGAGCGCCGGGTGCTGGACGATGTGGCACAGGAATTTCCGCGCTGCGACGAACGTCTGACCGGCAAGCCCTATCGCTATGCCTACACCGTTACCCTTGATGAAGGCCGCAGCCCGCCCGGCGCCATTGCCGGCGTGTTCGCCCACGATCTACACACCGGTGAACGCAGGGCACATGATTTTGGCGAGGGGCATATTCCTGGCGAGTTCGTGTTCGTGCCGCGCAGCGCCGGGGCAGCGGAGAATGATGGCTGGCTGATGGGCTATGTTCTGGATGTGACGCGCAACCATACTGATCTGGTGCTATTGGATGCCCACGACATCTCCGCAGCGCCGGTGGCGATCGTGCCATTGCCGCAACTGGTACCGCTGGGCTTCCACGGCAACTGGATTGCCGCCGACAGCCTGTGATCCGGTGCCGGCCGCAGGCGTGACAGGAGGAATGGATGCGCCGCACTGAGCATTGGTTCGAGCCGGCCCGATTTGGCCTGTTCGTGCACTGGGGCCCGTGGGCCCGCGCCGGCTGGGAAGCCAGCTGGCCGCTGGTTGGTGGGGTGGTCACGCTGCCGATGGGCCAGGATATCCCGGCAGATACCTACCATGCCAATGCCGATGGCTGGCAGCCCGATCCGGCCGCGCCCGAAGCGTGGATTGCCGCGGCTGCCGCCGCTGGCATGCGCTATGCGGTGCTCACCACCCGCCACCATGATGGATATGCGCTGTGGCCCAGCAAGCACGGCAACCACGGCGTGGCGGCCAGCGCCCCGGGCACCGATATCGTTGGTGCCTTCGTGGCCGCCTGCCGGCGGCACGGCCTGAAGATCGGCCTATATTACTCGCTGCCCGATTGGCACCACCCCGATTATCCGGCCTTCACCGATGCGATGCGGCCTTATGTATTTGGCGGCTATCCGGCGCCAACCCCCGATGGCTGGGCCGCATACAAGGCGTATCTGCATGGCCAGATCACCGAACTACTGACCCAATATGGCCAGATCGACGTGATCTGGTTTGACGGCGCGTGGGAACGCAGCCCCGACATGTGGGATGCCATCGGGCTGGCACGGCTCATCCGGCAGCTGCAGCCGGACATCTTGATAAATGATCGCCTGCCGGGCTGCGGCGATTTCGCCACGCCCGAACAATTCGTGCCGCCGGAGCCGCCGGCAGAACCATGGGAAACCTGCCTGACCATGAACATGAGCTGGGGGTATAATCCCGGCGATGATCGCTACAAGTCGGCACCTGCGCTGGTGCACACGCTTTGCGAGGTAGCCGGGCGCGGCGGCAACCTGCTGCTCAATATCGGGCCGGATGGCGAAGGCCGTATACCACCCCCGCAGGCGGCACGCATGGCCGAGTTCGGCCGCTGGATGGCCAGCCACCACAAGGCGATCATCGGCACCGGCGCCGGCCTCAGGGCCTGGCAGTTCCCTGGCCCGACAACGCTGAAGGGCAACATGCTTTATTGCCATCTGCTGATGCAGCCGGTGGCGCCGGTATCGGTGCGCGGCGTGCCCGTGCAGCACCTGAAAAAGGTCCGCGTCGTGGGCCACGAAGCGGCGCTACCGTTTGAAATTCGCATCCCGGTTCTGGACGAGTTGATGCATGTCGATGGCCCCGGCGAGGTGCTGATCGAGGTGCCGGAAGCCCTGCGCGATCCGGTGGCGACGGTGCTTGAACTTGAATTTGATTGCGATCCGGCGCGTGTCAGCGCAGCCGCCCCTCAACTGGAGACCCTGGCATGAAGCTGTTCCGCCACGGCGCCCCCGGCGCTGAACGTCCCGGCATGGTAGCAGCCGATGGCAGCCATCGCGATCTTTCCGGTGTGATTGCCGATGTGGGCGGCGCGCTGCTGGCCGATGGTTTCCAGCAGCTGCGCGGCATCGATCCCGCCAGCCTGCCCGAGCTTGCTTCGGGCTTTCGCTTCGGGCCTTGCGTGGGCCATGTGCCCAAGTTCATCTGTGTTGGCCTCAACTATGCCGATCACGCCGCCGAAACCGGTGCCACCGTCCCGCCGGAACCCGTGCTGTTCATGAAGGGCGTCAACGCGATTTGCGGTCCCAATGATGATCTGGAAATCCCGCGCGGTTCCACCAAGACCGATTGGGAGGTGGAACTGGGCGTGGTGATCGGCAAGCCGGCCAAATATGTGCGCGAAGCCGATGCGATGGCCCATGTCGCCGGCTATTGCGTGGTGCACGATGTGTCGGAACGGGCCTTCCAGATGGAACGGCAGGGCCAGTGGGTGAAGGGCAAGAGCCACGACAGCTTCGGGCCCATCGGCCCCTATCTTGTCACGCCTGATGCGATGCCTGATCCACAGGCGCTCGATCTTTGGCTGGAGGTGGATGGCCACCGCTATCAGAATGGCAACACGCGCACGATGGTTTATGGCGTGGCGCACCTTGTGGCGTACATCAGCCAGTTCATGACCCTGCAAACCGGT
>DAITMD010000029.1:6007-10477 GCA_036835345.1 Sandarakinorhabdus sp.
GGCGGGCGGTGTGCGGCGCTTCAGGCTGTTCCGCCCGCCCGGCGTGGGCCTGGGGCAAACCCCGCCAGTATATCTGCGTGCCGGGCAGACCGTGCGGCTGGGCATCCAGGGCCTCGGCGAACAGCGACAGCGCACCGTTTCTGCCTAATCAGGCCCCAGTACCGCGCTGCATAATCAGGCAGCAGAGTCAGGCCTGCCAGGCGCTGCCGTCCGGAAACCGATATTCAGCGCGCGACGCGGCCTTCATTTCCACGCTGTAGCCGGGCAGTTCCGGTGCGAGATAGCGGCCACCGCGGATGCGGATCGGATCGACGAAATGTTCGTGCAGATGGCCGGCATGTTCGATCATCCGGCCATCGCTGCTGCTGGCCACGGCGGCCGCATCAAAGAAACTGATGTGCTGGACATACTCGCACAGCCCAACGCCACCAGCATGCGGACAAACCGGCTTCTCGAACGCGGCGGCCAGCAGCAGAACCGATAACACTTCGTTCACCCCGCCCAGCCGGCAGGCATCCACCTGCACCACATCGATGGCGCCGGCCTGCAGGAACTGCTTGAACATCACGCGGTTGTGGCAATGTTCACCGGTGGCGACGCGGATCGGCGCCACGGCCTGGCGGATGCGGCCATGGCCCAATATGTCATCGGGGCTTACCGGTTCCTCGATCCAATAGGGATTGAACGGCGCCAGCGCCTTCACCCAATCGATGGCCTGATCGACATCCCACACCTGGTTGGCGTCGATCATCAGCAACCGGTCTGGCCCAAGCACGTCGCGCAGGACGCCGCAGCGCCGGATATCATCGGCCAGGTTGCCGCCCACCTTCATCTTGATCGCTGACCAGCCATCGGCAATCGCGGTGCCGGCCAGATGGCGGATCTTGTCGTCATCATACCCAAGCCAGCCGGCCGATGTGGTGTAGGCAGCGTGACCCTGTGTCTTCAACCGGGCGATGCGGGCAGGTTTGTCGGCCAGGTTGCGCTTGAGCAGATCAAGCGCCAGCGAGGGCGGCAACGCATCGGCGATATGGCGAAAATCAATAGCCGAAACAATCTGTTCGGGCGGCATATCGGCCAGATACAGCCACAGCGGCTTGCCGGCACGGCGGGCCAGCATGTCCCATACGGCATTCACGATGGCCGCCGTGGCAAGGTGGATGATGCCCTTTTCCGGCCCAAGCCAACGATACTGGCTGTCGCCCACCAGGCTGCGCCAGAAGCCGGCAAGATCGTTTTCGATGCCATCAAGGCTGCGGCCGATCACCTGCGGCAGCAGCGCGTCTATGGCCGCCACCACCAGATCGGTTCCGCGCCCCAGCGTGAAGGCCAGGCCATGCCCTTCCAGCCCCTCCGACGACAAGATGACATAGGCCGCCGAATAATCCGGATCGGGGTTCATCGCATCCGAACCATCAAGGAACCGGGACGTGGGAAACCTGATGTCGGCCGTGCAGGCGCTCGTGATCACCGGCCCTGCGGCAACCCCGGGGCGCAACCGAGTTCCCCCGTTTTCTATGGTCATCAATTTCGCCCCAGCGTACATGCAGATGAACCGATATTTCATCCATAAACCATGTGCTCGGCAAGCCCCCGAACGCGATAATTCCGCCAGCACCGCCAGCGGAGGCGATATTTTGGCGTTGCCAGTGGCCATCAGTCATGGTTCTAATCAGGTGTGAACCCGTATTTCACCGATAAATCCGCGTTTCCGACACTGCCGTCGCTTGGCATGGGGTGTGCGGCGCTTGGCAATCTTTATGCGCCAATCACCGAGGCCGATGCGCATTCGGCCCTGCAGGCGGCGGTGAACGGCGGCGTCCGGTTCTTCGACACCGCGCCTTATTATGGTCACGGGCTTTCCGAAACCCGGTTGGGAGCCTTTGTGGCCGGCCTGGAGGCACCGCCGCTGCTGTCCACCAAGGTTGGGCGCAGCCTGGCCCATGGCGAGGCGCCTGGTGCCACGGGCTTCGTGGATGCTGCCCTTGCGAAGCCGTATTTCGATTATTCGGGCGCGGCGGTGGAACGGCAGGTGACGGAAAGCCTCGGCAGGCTTGGCGCTGCGCGCGTGGATATCCTGCTTGCCCATGATCTGGGCGCGATGACGCACGGGCCTGACCATGGCCGCCAGTTCGATATCGCCATGGCCGGCGCGTTTCCGGCCATGGCGCAAATGAAGGCAGGCGGCATCACGCGGGCCATTGGCCTTGGCGTCAACGAAGTGGCGATCTGTCTGCAGGTGCTGGCTGAAATCGATATCGATGTGATCCTGCTGGCCGGGCGCTACACGCTACTGGAACAGGCGCCGCTGGACGATCTGTTGCCGCTGTGCGCCGCGCGCGGGGTGAAGGTGATCGTGGGCGGCCCGTATAATTCCGGCGTGCTGGCCGGCAATCCGCACTATGATTATGGCGCCGTGCCGCCTGTTGTGGCGGCGCGTGTGCAGGCACTGGCGGCCGTCTGTGCGCGCCACAGTGTACCGCTTGCGGCTGCGGCCTTGCAGTTTCCGCTTGCCCATCCGGCTGTGGTCAGCGTTATTCCCGGTGCCCGCTCCGCCGCAGAAATGACGGCCAACATCGCCCATCTGGCTCACCCCGTGCCCCCTGCCCTGTGGGCCGAAATGCGCGATGCGGGCCTTATCCGGGCTGATGCCCCGGTGCCGGCCTGAGCCTTGGGAGCTGCGATGCGAATCGATGCCCATCAGCATTTCTGGCGCCGGGACCGCGGCGATTATGATTGGTTGACCCCGGCGTTGGCGCCGCTGTGGCGGGATTTCCTGCCCGACGATCTGGCGCCGCTGCTCGCCCGCCACGCCATTGGTGGCAGCGTGCTGGTGCAAGCCGCGCAAAGCGATGCCGAAACCGAGTTTCTGCTGGAACTGGCCCGCCGCCATGATTTCATCCGCGGCGTCGTGGGCTGGACCGATCTGACGTCTCCCAGTGCACCGGCGCGCATCGCGGCGCTCGCTGCCGATCCGCTGCTGGTTGGCCTGCGGCCGATGTTGCAGGACCTGCCCGATGATGATGCGATATTGCACCCGGCGGCGCAGCCGGCGCTGGCCGCGATGGCGCAGCATGGCCTTGTACTGGATGCCCTGATCCGGCCGCGCCATCTGCCGCGGCTGCTGGCGCTGCGCAGCCGCCACCCGGATTTGCGAATCGTGATTGATCACGCCGCCAAGCCCGATATCGCCGGCAGCGATCTGGCATTTTGGGCACGTGATCTGGCAGCGGTGGCGGCAGACGGGGTGACTCATTGCAAATTGTCCGGCCTGATCACCGAAGCCGGACCGAGCTGGCAAGTGGCCGATCTGCAGCCGGTGGCACAGACCGTGCTGGCGGCGTTCGGGCCGGATCGGGTGATGTGGGGCAGCGATTGGCCGGTGCTGAACCTTGCCGGCGATTATGCCAGCTGGGACACCGCGACCAGTACCCTGCTGGCCGCGCTCAATCCGGCGGATCGGGCGGCTGTTCTGGGTGAAACCGCCCGGCGGTTTTACAGGCTGGAGGAACGATGATGCAGCGGCGCGCGATGGTGATCCGGGTGAAACCGGAAAAGCTGGAGGAATACAAAGCGCTGCATGCCAAGCCGTTTCCGGGCGTGATCGCCGCGCTGAAGGCCGCCAACGTGGCGAACTATTCCATTTTTCTGAAGGACGACGTGCTGTTCGGCTATCTGGAATATACCGGCAGCGACTGGGATGCCGACATGGCGCGCGTTGCGGCCGATCCGGAAACTCGGCGCTGGTGGACCTTCACCGATCCCTGCCAGACCCCATGGCCAACGGCAGAGCCGGGCGAGTGGTGGTGTGACATGAAATGCGTGTTCCACATGGATTGATGTTCAGAACTGAAAGGATTTCACATGAATCGACTGGCAGGCAAGCGCGCCCTGGTCACGGCGGCAGGCGCAGGGATCGGGCGGGCAACCGCGCTGGCCTTTGCCAACGAAGGCGCCAGCGTGATGGCAACCGATGTCGATGCGGCCGCCCTCGCCAGCCTGGCGGCACAGGCGCCGGGCATTGCCACCGCCCAGCTGGACGTGCGTGACAGTGCCGCCGTGGCGGCGGCGTTCGCTGGCCCGGCCTTTGATGTGCTGTTCAACTGCGCCGGCTTCGTGCACCACGGCACCATCCTCGACATGAGCGATGCTGATTGGGATTTCAGCTGGGATCTGAATGTCACCAGCATGGTGCGCACCATTCGTGCAGCGCTGCCGGGCATGTTGCGGGCTGGCGGCGGCACCATCATCAACATGGCATCGGTGGCGTCATCCATTCGCGGTGCGCCCAACCGCTTTGCCTATGGCGCGACAAAGGCAGCGGTGATCGGGCTGACCAAGGCACTTGCCGCCGATTATGTAACGCGCGGCATTCGCGCCCATGCCATCTGTCCCGGCACGGTGGAATCGCCGTCACTGGAAGGTCGGATCAACGCACAGCCCGATCCTGTGGCCGCGCGCGCCGCCTTC
>DAITMD010000029.1:10487-13524 GCA_036835345.1 Sandarakinorhabdus sp.
GGGCCGGCTGGGCAAGCCGGAGGAAGTGGCGGCGCTGGCCGTGTATCTGGCATCGGATGAAGCCAGCTATACCACCGGGCAGGCGCATATCATCGACGGCGGCTGGAGCAACTGAAACCTCTGTTCAGTTCGCGCCGGCCCGGCCCTTCCCGGCCGCCTGCGCGCTCAGCCGCGCGCGCAGGTCTTCCTGCATGGCCCGCGTGACCGGGAAGTTCCAGGTCAGCGCTATGATGAGCAGTTTGAACAGGATCGGCGCGCCCAGGAAGATCGCAGCCAGCCAGGCAATCGCCTGCGCGTCGTTGCCGCCATTGGGATTGAAGCCAACATAATCCAGCACTGGAAAGATGATGCCAACCGGCAGCGCATAGCCGATCTTGTTGGTCATCGACATCAACGCGAAGAAAAAGCCCGTCCGCTGCTCCCCGCTTTGTGTCTGATCGAGATCGACGACATCGGCCAGCATTGCGCGATCAAGAAACGGCGCAGCCCCGAATGCGACGCCATTGATCAGATAGAACAGCGCTGCCGCCAGAAAATCGCCCTTGGGCATTACCAGCGTGTACAGGAAGGCCAATATGGTCAGCAGGGCGGAGGCGGAAACGGCGCGATGCTTGCCCACCTTGTATGAAAGTTTCAGCCACAGCGGCACACCGAAGAACGCGCCGGCATAGGTGAAGATGAGCAGCGCTCCCGGGTCCAGCGTCACACCTGCGATCGTCATCGCGCCCTGCAGGCGGAACAGTTCGTTGGTCACGTAGACGAACAGGCCGCTGGCCGTACCGCCGGCCAGCCCGGCCAGCATGTCTACCGCCAGCAGGCGCAGCAGGGCCGGGTTGCGGCTGGCCAGCTTCAGCCCTTCGCCAAAGCCCATCGGCTTTTCGCTGGCACGGCGCGGCGCCGGTGGCCGTTCACGCACCATGAACACGGCGGCCACAACGGTGATGGGCAGCAGCACCGCGGCATAAATGCCCATGGCCCGCACCTTGGTTTCCAGGCCGCTATCGCCCAGCAGGGCACCAACCGCGATTGGTGCCGTGAGTACCAGCAGCAGGCCGGAAAAATATACCACCATCACCCGGCTCTGGATGCTGGAGCGTTCGTCATAACGGTCGGAAAGCTCGGCCGCCCAAGAGATGTGACAAAGGTGGATGAGCGTCCACCAGATATAGATGAAGGTCAGCCAGAACAGCAGATATCCCGAGCCTGCACCTTGCGGCGGGAAACAGATGGCCACTGTTCCGATAACCATCAGCGGTGTGGAAATCAGCATCCACACCTTGCGCCGGCCCCAGCGGGTGGGGAATCGGTCTACAGCCCAACCCAGCAGGCCATCGGTGAACACATCCCAGAACCGGGTGATCATGAAGATGAAGCCGGTGGCTGCCAGGCCCAGTCCAAGCGGCCCGGCATAATAGGCCGGCAGATAGATAACGATCGGCAGACCAAGCGTAGCGAGCGCGAGTTGCGGCGATGCGAATAGGAAAAACCGGAAGCCCTTAGGCGTGGCGCTCTCTACGTCCGCCGGCGCTTCCTGCCTTGACTGCGCATCCATCCGGCTCTGCCTCCCCCATGCTGCAAATCGGTCGGGTGCGGCCATGCCTGGCTGCAACTCCGCCGATCTATCAGCTTGGCCTGGATGATGTATGTTGCAGCGATAAAATGCAACTTCACATGTGCGATGCTTCGCCGCGTGTCAGCCTATTGGGTTACGGCTGTGGCGGCGCCCGGCATGCCGACGCCCAGATCGGCCGAAATCGCCGCAGCTTCGCGCATCACCACGGCGGCTGCATCTTCGAGGCCGGCATGGTCGCCATCCCGCAAGATGAACGGCACGGTCAGCGCGCCAACGGCCCAGCCGGTTTCGCCGATGATCGGCGCGCCCAGATCGGTGACGCCGCGCACCGTGCGGCTGGGGCCCTGTTCGAGGCCCAGCTTGGCGATGCGTTCGATGCGGGCCTCGAAACCGGCTCGATCGAAATCGGGATGGGCTTCGGCTAGGCGCCGGATCAGGCGCTGCCGATCGGCCGGGCTGGCAAAGGCTGCCAGCACGCGTCCAGAGGTGGAATGATCGACCCGCCGGCGGTAACCAAGCCGCACCGCAAAGCCCAGTTCGCCGGGCGCCTCCACGCGGGCGATCACGACAATCTGCGTGTCCGACAGCACGGTCAGGTGGCACGATTGGTCAAGCGCGTGGGCCACCAGCGAAATATGCGGCATGGCAGTGGCAACCAGGTTGCGCGTCGGCGCGGATTTCATCGCCATTTCGAACAGCCGATTGCCAATCAGAAAGCCTTCGGTGGCATCGTCGCGCATGATGTAACGCCGCCGTTCGAGCGCCACCAGCATCCGGAAAATCTCGCCTTTCGAACGGCTCAGGCGTTCTGCGATCTGGCCCATGGTCAGCGGCTGCGTGCTGTCGGCCAGCAGCTCGAGGATATCGAGGCCCTTGTCGAGGGCTGGCGCCGAATATTTCGCTGTCTGCTCGCTCATGCCTGTTACCTTCCCGCGTTGGCATTCTTTGGCATTGCGGCCGGGAAAGACAAGGCTTCAGCCCGAAATGCGCACCACGGCTTTCAAGCTTTGCCTCGCGGCCACGGCGGCCAGCGCATCGCCGATGCGATCGAGCGGATACGGGTTGGCCGGATCAAACCACAGCCGGGCATCGAGCGCGCCCGATGCCATCAGCGCCGCCGCCTGATCATGCGCTTCGCCTTCGGCATATTCGCCCGGCCCGTGCACGCGGTAACCTTGGTCGCCAATCGCCTGCAGCGCCGCCATGCGTTCACCCAGCGCCTCGATACCGTAAAGGCCGATGCCGGCACCCGGCGCCATCAGTGGCAACGCCCCTTCGATGCCGCCGGTGTGGCCAACGGCATCCACCATCATGTCGAAGCCAGCTGGCCCACCGACACCGCGCAGCGCCGCAATGGCTGCAGGGTCGCGATAATCGGCAAAACCGGCGGCGCCCGCGTGGACGGCGTGGCTGGCCCAGCCTGGATTGCCGATCATGGCGGCGGCACCCACCCCAAGCGCTTTT
>DAITMD010000030.1:0-13259 GCA_036835345.1 Sandarakinorhabdus sp.
GTTTCCTCATCGTTCATCGCCATGCGGCCGAAGGTTTCGCGGATGTCCTTCGCAGATGCCAACGGATCAGGCACGCCGTTCGGGCCTTCCGGGTTCACATAGATCAGGCCCATCTGCACGGCGGCCAGCGGATTGGCCAGCTTGCGATCGCCGCTGTACCGCTTGTCGTCCAGCATCTGGTTTTCCGGGCCCCAATAGACCTTGTCGGCTTCCCAGTCGTCGGTGCGGCCACCGGCAAAGCCGAACGGCTTGAAGCCCATGGATTCCAGCGACACGTTGCCGGCCAGCACCATCAGGTCGGCCCAGCTCAGCGAGCGACCGTATTTCTGCTTCACCGGCCACAGCAGGCGGCGGGCCTTGTCCAGATTGGCGTTGTCCGGCCAGGAGTTCAGCGGTTCAAAGCGCTGCTGGCCGCCGCCGGCGCCGCCGCGGCCATCGGCGATGCGATAGGTGCCGGCGCTGTGCCAGGCCATGCGGATGAAGAACGGGCCATAGGTGCCGTAATCCGCCGGCCACCACGGCTGGCTGGTCTTCAGCACGGTTTCGATGTCGGCCTTCACCGCCTTCAGGTCCAGCTTGCTGAACGCGGCGGCATAATCAAACTCGGCGCCATAGGGGTTGGAACTGGGGGCCTGGCTGCGCAGCGGCGACAGATCGACCAGTTCCGGCCACCAGAATTGCTTGCTCGTGTTGCTCATGTTCGCCTCCTGAGCAGTTGCCACGCTGGCCGTCATGGATGCCACGGCCAGGGCGACGATTGAAACAAGACTGCGGTGCATGATGCTCCCCTTGCGGTTGATTGACGATGCCCAACCTTAGCCGCCGGGGCTTTCCCCAAAGAAATTGATTGTCCTGCCCGCTGTAATCGATTTTCTGCGTAACACGAAAAACGGGGCCGGCATCGCTGCCGGCCCCGCCAGATGCTGATGGTGGCGCTCCGCCTCAATCCTTGGCGCGCTCCACATAGCTGCTGTCTTCGGTGTTGATGACGATGCGCGTGCCGGCATCGATGTGCGGCGGCACCATCACGCGCGCGCCCGATTCCACAATCGCCGGCTTGTAACTGGACGATGCCGTCTGGCCCTTCACCACCGGTTCGGTGGACACGATCGCCATGGTGACGCGCGTCGGCAGGGTGATGGTGATGGCCTTGCCGTCGAACATCAGGATCTTGCACTCGGCATTTTCCTGCAGGAACACGATGCCATCGCCGATCATCGCCTCGGTCAGGCTGATCTGATCGTAGGTCTCGTTGTTGATGAAGATATATTCTTCCCCGTCCTTATACAGGTAATTGTGCGACACTTCCTCCACGAACGCCTTTTCAAGCGCGTCGGTGGTCTTCACGGTGATCACCGTTTTCACGCCATCGGAAATGCGGCGCATGTCGATAGTGGTGGTGGGCGTGCCCTTGCCGGGGCGGAAGGTTTCGGCCTTCAGCACGACATAGAGCTGCCCGTCCTCATGCTCGATCACCTGGCCCTTGCGGAAGTTGCTGGCGATTTCCTTGACCATCTTGTCCTCTTTGCGCGAAGTGACCGGCGATTAGGCCCCGGCGCTTAAGTGATGCGGCCTGCCGTGTCCAAGGAAAACATGAACATTACCCCCTTCTGGCACCCTGATGCCCACGCCGATCGCCGCGCCCTGCTGCTGGGCCGCAATCGCATCAAGGCGGCGCTGCGGGCGTGGTTCATGGGCGAAGGCTTCACCGAAGTGGAGTGCGGCGCGGTGCAGGTGTCGCCGGGCAACGAAACGCATCTGCACGGCTTTCCAGTGACATGGCGGCCAGAGGGCGCAGCCGAACAGACGCTCTATCTGCACACCAGCCCGGAATTTGCTGCCAAGAAACTGCTGGCGGCCGGCGAAACCCGCATCGTCGATTTCGCCCGCGTCTGGCGCAACGGCGAACAGGGGCCGCTGCACGCACCCGAATTCACAATGCTGGAATGGTACCGCGCCGAAGCTGACTGGACGGAGATGATGGCCGATGTGGCAGCACTTGCCCGCACCGCACAGGCCGCGTCTGGCGGCACGCTGCGCTGGCGCGGGCGCACATGCGACGTGGCGGCCGAGCCTGAGCATATCACGGTGGCCGAGGCCTTTGCCGTTCACGCCGGCATCGATCTTGCCGCCTGTTTGGACAACCGCGACGCGCTGGCCGCCGAAGTGCGCCGCATCGGCCTGACCGTGCGCGATGACGACACCTGGAGCGACCTGTTCAGCCGGGTGATCGTCACTGTCGAACCACGGCTGGGTGACGGCCGCCTCACCTTCCTCACCCATTATCCGGCCAGCGAGGCCGCACTGGCCCGCCGCTCAGCCGCTGATCCGCGCTGGTCGGAACGGTTTGAAGCCTATGCCTGCGGGGTGGAACTGGCCAACGGCTTCGGCGAGTTGACCGATCCGCACGAACAGCGCGCCCGCTTCGAAGCCGACATGGCCGAGAAACAGCGCCTCTACGGCCGGCGCTACCCCATAGACGAGGATTTCCTCAGCGCGCTGGCCCATATGCCGCCGGCCAGCGGCGTCGCGCTGGGCTTTGATCGCCTCGCGCTGCTGGCCCTGGGCGGAACCGATATCAGGCAGGTGATCTGGACACCGTTTCCGGCCTGAAGAAGCCCAGCTTCACCGCCGGCACCAGATAGGCGGCGAGCAGCGCCGTGTTAGTGAGAGCATTGACCGGCACGCCGTTCAGTACCGACAGCGCCGAATCCACCGCCCACCAACCAATTACGCCCCAGCCCAGCCCGCGCCAAACGCGCGCATCAGCGCCCACGGCGCGAAACACCGCCAGCAGGCACAGCCCCCAGCCCAGCATCACCGCGCCGACCAGCGCCACCGACAGCCGCATCCCCGGCGCAGCAAAGTCCGACGCCGACAGCGTGTTCAGGCTGACCAGCTGATAAAAGAGCCCCGCTCCGCCATCCAGCGCCGGCACCCCGGCGGCGGCAAACAGCGCGCCAAAACCAATCACCGCCCAGCACCAGATGTGCAGCCATTGTTCCCAGAAATTGCGTGTCATCGTGGGATCTCCTTGCCAGATTGCCGGCGCAGACTGGGCGCCATGGGGAAGCCCGGCAATTACCCGAAACGTCATTGCGCGCCGGCGCGGCTCTGGCAGGATGGCGCCATGGCCACTCGTCCCGACCTCCACGATCCCGGCCCGTTCGGCCACGCGCTGAAAGCGGCGCGCAGCAGCCGGCGGCTCAGCCAGCTCGCACTGGCGCTCGATGCCGGGGTGAGTGCGCGGCACCTCAGCTTCCTCGAATCCGGCCGCGCCATGCCAAGCCGCGATATGGTGCTGACGCTGGCCGAAGCGCTGGCGCTGCCGCTGTCGCAGCGCAATCAGTTGCTCACCGCGGCGGGCTTTGCCGCAGCGTTTCCAGCCTCGCCGCTGGCATCGGAAGCTGTGGCACCGTTCCGGGCGATCCTGACCCAGATGATGGAGAACCATGCGCCCTATCCGGCGCTGCTCTGCGATCGCCACTGGAACGTGCTGGAGGCCAGCCAGTCCGCCGCTGCCATGCTGGCGCCGCTGCTGGATGGCTGGAACGGCCCGCCCAACGTATTTGCGCTCACCGCCAGCCATCCGCTGGCAGCCGATTTCATCGTCAACCTGCCGCAGGTGCTGCACGAAAGCCTGGAGCGCCTCGCGCTGGAACAGGCCCTGGCCGGCGATGATCCGGTGCTGGCCGATCTGATCGCCCTCACCCGCGCGGCGGCGGCGCGCCATCCCCACAAACCCGCCGCCCGCCAGCGGTCACCGATCATGCCGGTGATCTATCAGGGGCCGGCCGGGCCGATGTCCTTCCTGTCGGTGGTGGCGCAGTGCGGCACATCCGAAGACGTGACGGTGCGCGATCTCAGGCTCGAGCTGCTGTTCCCCGCCGACGATGCGACCCGCAGCGCCTTCACGGCCTGATCACGCATTTCCCGTCAATCCGCCCCGCTCCCATCGCCGCAAACGCATCGCGCACCTGGCCAAGCGGCACATCCATCCCGATATGCGGGCGCATATGGACGGCGTGGGCATCAATCGCCGCCATGTGCCGTGCGCCCGCCGCCGGATCCTGCCGGCCCTGTTCGCCCGCGCGCACCCCGATCAGCTCGATTTCCTTTAACAGCAGGCGATTGAGCGGCACCGGCGGCCCGCGTCCGCCGACAAAGCCGATGATGGCACAGCGCCCGCCGCGCCGCAGCGTTTTCAGCAGCGGCAGCACCAGCGTGCCGGCCACCGGATCGAACACCAGATCGATATCGCGCAGCGAGATTTCGGGGTTGGTGCGGTCCATCAGAATGACCTCATGCGCGCCTGCCTCGCGCGCCACCTGCAACCGCTCGGCCGTGCTGGCCAGCGCCGTCACATGTGCGCCCATGTGCGCCGCCAATTGCACCGCCGCCCGGCCCATGCCGCCGCCGGCCCCGCTCACCAGCACGCGCTCGCCGCTCTGCAACCGCCCGCGTTCCATCAGCCCGACCCAGGCGGTGAGCGCGCCCACGGTGAAGGCCGCCGCTTCGGCCAGGCTCAGGCCATCGGGCACTATACGAAGCCCGCGCGCCGGCAGGTTGATCCGTTCCGCCATCAGGCCCGAGCGCGCGCCCAGCACCACCTGCCGGCCCAGCCACTGCTCCGCCCCAGGCCCGGCGGCGATGATGGTGCCGCTGCCTTCGGTGCCGGGGATGAACGGCAGGTCGGGCCGGAACTGATAGCCGCCCTGCAGCATCAGCCAGTCGGGATAGTTCAGGCTGGCGCAGGCGATGGCCGCCGTCACCTCGCCCGGCCCCGGCGGCGGCGGCTCCGGCCAGTCAGCGTGCAGCGCCAGGCCAGACAGATCATCCGACAGCGCGGAACAGACAGCAGCGCGCATCAGCTTAAGGCCGGCACCGGGCCGGGCACCCACGCCTCGCCCGCGAACCTGATGGCCGGCGCAATCTGCGGGCGGCCATCGGCCATCACGATCAGGCCGCGCTGGGCGATGTGCGGCTGCGCCAGCGCCTCGGCGAAATCCAGCACCGGCGCGAACGCCACGTCCAGTTCGGCCATGAAGGCTTCCCACTCCGCCCGGCTGCGCTGCGCGAAGGTTTTGCCCAGGAACGCGATCAGCGGCGCCTGCGCCTCGCCCGCCTCGGCCTCGGCCAACGCAATCAGATCGGGCCGGCCCAGCGCGGTCAGCAGCGCGCGGGCGAACTTCACTTCGCGCCCGCCCAGCACAACCGGCAGGCCATCGCTGCATGTGTAAACATTGTAAAACGCCGCCCCACCCAGCGACCGCTGATTGGCCGAAGTGGGCGCGGCCCCGCCGGCCAGCGCGCTGCCGGCAATATGGGCGGTCCACGGCAGCAGGCAGTCCAGCATGGCAATGTCGATATGATCGCCCTGCCCCGTCCGCTCCCGCCCGATCAGCGCCATCAGCACGGCGGCCAGCCCGGTCAGCCCCGCTGCCACATCGGCAGACGGGACGCCCGGCACCACCGGCGGATTGTCGCCGGCGTTGTTGACGCTCAATGTGCCGGCCAGCGCCTGCACCGCCATGTCGTGCGCCGGATGCTGCGCCAGCGCACCGCTCTGCCCGAAGGCGGATATGGAACAATAGACCAGCCGCTCATTGAGCGCGCGGGCCTGTTCCCAGCCAAAGCCCAGCCGCGCCATCACGCCGGGCCGAAACCCCTCGATCAGCACATCGGCCTCGCGGATCAGCCCGGTCAGCGCCGCCTTGCCGGCCTCGCTCTTCAGGTCAAGCACCACGCTCTGCTTGCCGCGATTGAGATTGGCGAACCAGATGCTGTGCCCGTTCGCAAACGGGCCTTGGCCGCGCGCCGGATCGCCGGCCGCCGGCTCCACCTTGATCACCTCTGCCCCCTGATCGGCCATCATCAACGTCAGCATCGGGCCGGGCAGGAACTGCGACAGATCGACGACCTTTATCCCCGTCAGTTTGCCCATCAGGCCGGGTGCCGCTTCAGCCACTGGCGGGCGATGATCATGCGCTGCATCTCGTTGGTGCCTTCGCCGATGCACAGGAACATGGCGTCGCGGTAAAAACGCTCGATGTCATATTCCTTGCTGTAGCTGTAGCCGCCAAAGATGCGCATCGCTTCCGTGCTGTTCTCCATCGCCGCCTCGCTGGCGTGAAACTTGGCCATGCCGGCTTCCATGTCGCAGCGCTCGCCCCGGTCATAGATGGCGGCGGCGTCCAGCGTCAGCAGCCGGGCGGCGCGGGCGCGGGTGATCATCTCGCCCAATTTCAGCTGAATGGCCTGATGCTGCGCAATCGGCTTGCCCATGGTCTGGCGCATCTGCGCATATTCGCCCGCCAGCCGGAGCGCACCTTCCGACAGCCCCACGCCGCGCGCCGCCACGTTGATGCGGCCCAGCTCAAGCCCGCCCGTTGCCTGATAGAAACCCTGCCCCTCGATACCGCCGATCAACTGGTCGGCCGGCACGCGGTAATCCTGAAACACCATCTCGGCGGTGTCGATCGACTTGTAGCCCAGCTTGTCGAACTTCTTGCCCGTCGAGAAGCCGTCATGCTTGTCGGCAAGGAACAGGCTCATGCCCTTGTGGCGCGGGTTGGCATCGGGATCGGTCTTGACCAGCAGCGCGAAGATGCTGCCGTTGAGCGCATTCGATATCCACGTCTTGGTGCCGTTGATCACATAATGATCGCCGCCTGCCCCGGACCCCGATCCGGGGTCCCGGCGCGCGGTGGTGCGGATCGCCTGCAAATCAGTGCCGGCATTCGGCTCGGTCAGCGCCAGCCCGCCGCGTAGTTCGCCACTGGCAAAGCGGGGCAGCCATTTCGCCTTCTGCTCCGGCGTGCCGAACCGCTCCACGGCGGCGGCCATGATCAGGTGCGAATTGAAGATGCCGGTGATCGCCATCCAGTGGCTGGAAATCGCCATGACGATCTTTGCATAAGTGGCGGCCGGCAGGCCCAGCCCGCCATATTCGCGGGCGATGGTGGCCCCGAACAAGCCCATCTCGGACATCTCCGCCACCAGCTCCGCCGGCCAGATATCGCCATGATCATGCTGTTTGACCACCGGGATCACCCGCCGCTGCAACCAGCGGTCGATGCTGTCCAGCAGGCTGGCTTCCTCTTCAGGGGTGATGCTGGACATCAATCGTCTGCCGGCCCGTGCCCGCGCTTCCACACGAGGATGGTGCGTTCGAAACTGCACACCATGTCGCCATGCTGGTTGAAGCCTTGGGTCGCCACTGTCACCACGCCCTGTTGTGGGCGCGATGAGGACTCGCGCTTTTCAAGCACCTCGCTCACCGCCGTCAGCGTGTCGCCGCAGAACAGCGGATGCGTGAGGCGGATCTTGTCCCAGCCCAGATTGGCCACCGCCTTCTGGCTGATGTCCGAAACGCTCATCCCCACCATCAGCGCCACGGTGAAAGGCGAGCATACCAGCGGCTTGCCGAACTCGGTCTTCTTGGCGAATTCATAATCGAAATGCAGCGGGTGGGTGTTCATCGTCAGCAGCGTGAACCACACATTGTCGGTATCGGTGATGGTGCGGCCGGGGCGGTGTTCATAGATATGGCCAACCACGAATTCCTCGAACCAGCGGCCGAAGGTCTCGCGAAAGCGCCCTGGCGCCACTTCGATCACTCCGTCCCGCATGAACACGCCTCCGCTGCTGTGCGGCATCTTAGGCCGGCCGGCGCCTGAGCACATCTGCGAATAGAATAGGGAAGAAAGGGGACAGGCGCTGGCTGGGGCGCCAGGATTCGAACCTGGGAATGCCGGTACCAAAAACCGGTGCCTTACCGCTTGGCGACGCCCCACCAGCAGGAGGCGCGAGGTAGGCAATCGCCGGCGCTTTGCCAAGCGCAAAAATCGGCGCAGCCAGCGGGTTTGACAGGATTGCGGCCTGAGGTAAGGCTGCCAATGCATGAACACCGCCATCCGCCTGTCCGAAAAATGGTTCATCCGCGCTCTGTGGCTGATTGCGCTGGTCTTTGCCTTCTTCCTGATCGGGCTGGGCAATGCCGTGGTTGGCGATCTGCCGCAGGTGGAGGCGGATCTTTCCGCCGATCAGTTCATGGACCCGGCGGCCGAACGCCTGCGCAGCGACAGCGTGAATGCCGCTGCTGCCCGGCGCGAGGCGCAAGGGCTGCTGGATCAGGCCGAGCTCAAACGGCAGGGCGCAGCCAAGGACTATGACGCGGCGCGGGAGACGTTCGACAATTGGGTGGCCACGCGCCGCGCCACCGGGCTTTCCGATCAGGACGCTGAACTCAAATCCCGCACGCAGGCGCTGGACGCGCTGAAAGCCGCCGAAACTGAGGCCAGCCAGGCCGCCGAGGCGCAGCGCCAGATCATGCTGGACGCCAGCCAGGCCGAAGCCCGCGCCGATGCCGCGCTGGAACCCTATCGGCGCACCGCGCAGGACCGGCTCTACGAAGCGCAGCAGGCCGCCGAACTCAGGGTGTTTCTCTATCGGCTGGCGGTGACCCTGCCCTTGCTGGCCATCGCCGGCTGGCTGTTCGCCAAGCAGCGCAAAAGCCGCTGGTGGCCGTTCGTGTGGGGCTTCATCTTCTTTGCCCTGTTCGCCTTTTTCGTCGAGCTGGTGCCCTATCTGCCCAGCTATGGCGGCTATGTCCGCTATGGCGTTGGCATCATCGTCACGCTGCTGGTCGGCCGCTGGGCCATCGTGGCGCTGAACAACTACCTCGAAAAGCAACGCGCGATCGAGGCACAGCCCGACACGGCACGGCGGCAGGAGCTGGGCTATGATCAGGCCCTGGCGCGCCTGTCAAAAGGCGTCTGCGCCGGCTGTGAGCGCCCGGTTGACCTGAAAAACCCGGACATTGATTTTTGTCCGCACTGCGGCATCGGCCTGTTCGAGAAATGCCACAACTGCGGCGCGCGTAAAGGCAGCTTCTCGCCCTTCTGCCACAAATGCGGGACGAAAAGCCCGGCCTAGAGCTCAAGAATCCTGGGCCCGCGCCAGCAGGCGCTGTGCCTGCGCCACGTGCAGCACTTCCACCATCTGCCCGTCCAGCGTGGCGACACCGCGCCCTTCTGCCAGAGCCGCATGATAGGCCGCGATCACGGCATGGGCGTGCGCCACCTCCTCTGCCGAGGGCGAAAACACCGCATTGCACGGCGCCACCTGGCTGGGGTGGATCAGCGTCTTGCCATCAAAACCCAGCAGCTTGCCCTGCTCGGCTTCGGCCCGGAATGCCGCTTCGCTGCGATATTCGGTGCAAACGCCATCAAAACAGGCTGCGCCGCCCGCCCGCGCCGCCAGCACGATGGCCGACAGGCTGTAAAGCAGCGGCGTGCGAGCTGCATCGCTGCCGCAGCCCAGCGCCTTGGACAGATCGGCCATGCCCGCCACCAGCGCCGCCACCCCGCTGGTGCTGGCAATCGCCGCTGCATTCAGCACGGCCGCCGGCGTTTCGATCATTGCCAATACGGGCCGGCCGCCGCCGCGGCGGACCAGATCGGCCGCCTCGGCCGCCGTATCCACCTTGGGCACCACGATGCCGGCAAAGCCTTCGGCGTGCGCTGCCGCCATGTCGTCGGCGTGCCAGTTGGTGCCGATGCCGTTCACGCGCAGAAACAGCAGCCGGTCGCCCCAGCCGCCCTGCAGCGCGGCGGCCACGGCAGCGGCGCGGGCATCAGTCTTGGCATCCGGTTGCACGGCGTCTTCCAGATCCAGGATCACCGCGTCACAGGCCAGCGTGCGCGCCTTGGCAATGGCGCCGGGCCGGTTGGAGGGCAGATAGAGCACAGAACGCAGGCGGGTGAGATCAATCATGGCGGCAAGAGTGCCAGCGCCCACCCGGCCATTCAATCGCTATCGTCCTCCCACCCGCTCAGCTTGCCGCGCAGCTTGGTGAGCGCCGCCTTCTTGATCTGGCAGATGCGCGCCGCGCCCACGCCAAGCACCTGGCCGATTTCTTCCAGGTTCAACTCCTCCACGAAATAGAGCTGCAGCACCTGCGCCTCGCGTTCCGGCAGGCTGGCAATGGCAGCGGCGATGGCCGCGCGGCGGTTGCCCTCCTCCAGCATGTCGTGGGCATCGGGATCATCGCTGGCAAACCAGTCGCTGTGATCGGAATAGACATCGTCCAGCCGTTCGGTGTGAGCGGCGTGGGTCTGCGCCATGCCGGCCCGGTATTCGGCCACTCCGATTTCCAGCGCGGCGGCCATTTCCTCGTCGGTGGCGCGGCGGCCAAGCCCGCCCTCCAGCGTGCTGCGCACCTGCCCCCATTCGCGCTTGCGGCGCATGGCAGAGCGGACCAGCGTGGCACCCTTGCGCAGCTGATCGATCATCGCGCCGCGCACCCGCACGCTGGCATAGGTGGCAAAGGCAGCATGGCCGCGATCCTCGAACCCGCGCGCAGCCTCGATCAGGGCGATCATGCCGATCTGCACCAGATCCTCGATATCGATGGCGGTGGAAACGCGGGCATGAACGTGCCAGGCGATGCGCCGCACCAATGCGACATGGCTGGAAATCAGCCGTTCGGGATCGGTTTGCGCCAATCGCGCCGGGGCATAGGCAGCCATGTCGAGTCCAAGGCGTGCGTCCATCATGCGGCTCCTGTCGGGTTGGTGGCGGTGCCGATCACGGCCAGAACCTCCACGTCGCGGTCATCGGGAATGTCGGGAAACGCCAGCACCGGCACTCCGGCCAGTCGCGCCCGCAGCAACTGCCAGAGCGGCCGGCGCACCAGCGGTACGGTTACGATGGCAAAGCGGCGGCTGCCGGCCTGCAAATCGGCCGTGGCGTTGGCCACGGCTTCGGCCACGCGCGTCACCAGCGCCGGATCAAAGGGATGCGCCGCGCCGGGATTGGCACGCACCGCGTTCACCAGCAGGCTTTCCAGCCCCGGATCAATGGCCACGGCCGCCAGCGGCGCCTTCACTCCGGCCATAGCCTGCACCAGCGCGCCGCCCAGCGCCGGGCGGATCAACTCGGCCAGCTCCGCCGGTTCCTGCGAGCGCGCTGCTGCCGCCACCAGCGCCGCCGCAATCGAACGCAGATCGCGCAGCGGCGTCCCTTCCTCCAGCAGGCGCTGCAGCACCTGCGTCACCACCGCCACCGGCAACGCCTTTGGCGTTAGTGCCCCGGCAAGTGCCGGCGCCTGATCGGCCAATGTGTCCAGCATGGCCTGCACCTCGTCCTGCCCCAGCAGGCGGTGAGCATGGGCATTCAGCAATTCATTCAGATGCGTGCCCAGAACAGCAGCGGGATCGACCACCGTATAACCGGCCGCTTCGGCAAGATCGGCCTCGGCCGGATCGATCCAGCGCGCCGGCAGACCGAAGGCCGGATCGCGCACCTCACGCCCGGCGATTTCGGTGGCCACCGGCCCGGCGGCGATGGCCAGCAGGTCGTCAGGGAAAATCTCGTCCTCGCCCACCACCACGCCGGCCAGGGTAATGCGATAATGAAACGGCGGCAGCGCCAGATCATCGCGCACCCTGACCTGCGGCAGCACAAAGCCAAGCTGCTTCGAAAGCTGCCGGCGCACGGCAGTGATCCGCGCCATCAGCGGCGCGCCGCGCCCATCCTCCACCAGCGGCACCAATCCAAATCCGATCTCCAGACTGGCCGGCGCGCTGTCCGACACATCGCTCCATTCGATCTGACTGGCGTCGTCAGGCGCAGCCGGGCTGTCGGCATCAGGCGCGGCAGCCGGCGGCGCGCGGCGCAGGCCCATCCACAGTGCCGCACCGGCGGCCGGAGCCACCACCAGCAGCGGCATGCCGGGCAGCAGGCCAATCAGCGACAATATGATACCCACCGGCAGCCACGGTGCCTTCACGCCCATCTGGTCGCCCACCTGGCCGGCCAGATCGTCGGTCTTGCCCACCCGCGTCACCACCATGGCAGCTGCGATCGACAGCAGCAGCGCCGGCACCTGCGCCACCAGCCCATCCCCCACCGCCAGCAGCAGATAGGTGGGCGCGGCTTCCGAAAGGGCCATGTCGTGCGACACCATGCCCAGGATCAGCCCGCCAATGATGTTGATGAACAAAATCAGCACGCCGGCGATGGCATCGCCCTTCACGAATTTCGATGCGCCATCCATGGCGCCGTGAAAATCCGCTTCGGTGGTCACTTCCAGCCGGCGGGCACGGGCTTCATCGGCACTGATCTGGCCGGCGTTCAGATCGGCATCGATGGCCATCTGCTTGCCCGGCAGCGAGTCCAGCGTGAACCGCGCTGCAACCTCTGAAACGCGGCCGGCACCCTTGGTGATCACCACCAGATTGATGATCATCAGCACGCCGAACACGAACAGACCGACGATGAAATCGCCCGCCACCAGGAAGCTGCCGAACGCCTCGATCACATGGCCGGCGGCGGCGGTGCCTTCGTGGCCGTGCACCAGCACGACGCGGGTGGAGGCGACATTCAGCGCCAGCCGCAGCAGCGTGGCATAGAGCAGCACGGTGGGAAATGCCGAAAAATCCAGCGGCTGGCGAATGTTCACCGCCACCATCAGCACGATCAGCGCCACCGCGATGCTGGCAATGAAGAAGATATCGAGCAGCAGCGCCGGCAGCGGCACCACCATCAGGCCCAGCAGCACCAGCACGGCCGCCGGCATCAGCGTGGACCGCAGCGACAGGCGCGGCGACAAGGCTGCAAGCGCGGCCATCACTGCCCCATTCTCATTTCATTGCCGCCAGCACGAGATAGGCCATGCGCGCCCGTGCAGCGGCAAGCGCCGGATCGGGCGGGGCACTCACCGGCAGATTGTTGCCGGCCTGCGGCAACATCTTGCCGCCATCGGCTGCACCGTGGCGGTGGATGCGCCCGGCGACCACGTCATACACTTCGGCCAGCGAGCGGGCGCTGCCATCCTTGTGGAAGAAGGTCGATCGGTTGGCGGCGGCGGCCTGCGGCAACAGGCTGGCAGCCGCCATGCCGGGGCTGGTGGCCATGGTCTTCAGGAATTTCACCGCCCCGCCGGCTCCAAAGAACGCTGCCAGATAGAGATCCGCCGATCCCGCCGCGCGGCCCAGCGCGCTTTCCAGCCGGGCAGCATTGTCGCGGGTGAACTCGCCGGCCATGGTGGCGGCCACATCGGCGTTGCGGCGCAGCGCCAATATGCTCTGCTTCACTGCCACCGGCGCACCTTGCTTCAGCGCATCCGCCGCCCAGCCCAGGCCGTGCCTAGCCCCATGCCGCGCCACCACGCCCAGCCAGGTGGCATCGGTGAACTGGAACAGGCCAGTGGCACTGGAGGTGCTGGCGCGGGCATCGGGGTTCAGCCCGGATTC
>DAITMD010000031.1:0-13228 GCA_036835345.1 Sandarakinorhabdus sp.
CCCCGCCACATCCGACAGATTGTGGCCGGCATCGGCCAGCAGCGCCATCGAATCGAAATAGAGGCCCGCCGCCGCTTCAATGGCGACATAGATCAGGTTGAGCGCGATCCCGACCATGAAGGCCCGGCCATAATCCGGCGGCGCATGGGCGTGTCCGTGGCCATGATGATCATGGCCGCCCAGCGGGTGGCTGTGGGCGTGACTGTGCATGGCTGGAATCTATGGTCTGGCGGCAGGCAAGTCGAGAGGGGGGGCAGCTCTCAGTCGTTCATCCACCCATCAGTCCCGTACGCCGCCCCGGGTTTCTGCCATGCGCGCATAGACAATCAGCGACAGGCCGATGGTGATGGCGACATACCAATAAAAGCCGCGCTCGATCCCCCAGCTTTTGAAGCTGAGCGCGACATATTCGGCGGTGCCGCCGAATACGGTGTTGGCCATCGCATAGGGCAAGGCCACGCCCAGCGCGCGGATATTGGCGGGAAACAGTTCGGCCTTCACCACCGCGTTGATTGACGTGTAGCCCGTGACGATCACCAGGCCCGCCAACACCAGCAGGAAGGCCTCGAACGAAGATTGCGCGCGTTCGATGGCCATCAGCAGCGGCACGGTGAACACCATGCCGGCGACACCAAAGCCGATCAGCAGCGGCTTGCGGCCCACCCGGTCCGACAGCCACCCCGCCGCCGGTTGCAGCAACATATAGATGAACAGCGCAGCGGCCATGATTCCGGTGGCTGTTTCGCGGCCGAAGCCAGCCGAATTCACCAGGAATTTCTGCATGTAGGTGGAATAGGTATAGAAGGCCAGAGTGCCGCCCGCAGTAAGCGCGATCACCAGCGCCACCTGGCGCGGGTGATGCCGGATCAGCGCCATGCCCGACGATCGCGGTTGGCTGGCGTCGCCGCGCCCGGATTCAAACTGCGGTGTTTCGGCCAGCCGCCGGCGCAGCCAGAACACGCTGACCGCCAGCAGACCGCCGATGGCAAACGGAATGCGCCAGCCCCACAATTCCAGATCGGCGGGGGGCATCGTCGTTTGCAGCAGCAACAGCACCGTCAAGGCAAGCAGCTGCCCGGCAATCAGGGTGACATATTGGAAACTGGAAAAGAAACCGCGATGGTCCTTCTGTGCCATTTCCGAAAGATAGGTGGCGCTGGCGCCATATTCGCCGCCAACCGACAGGCCCTGCAGAAGCCGGGCGAACAGCAACAGCAGCGGTGCCGCCACGCCGATGGTCGCATAGGCCGGGGTGACCGCAATCATCAGCGAGCCGCCGCCCATCAGCATCACCGACATGGTCAGCCCTGCCTTGCGTCCGCGCCGATCGGCATACATGCCCATCAGCCAGGCCCCCAGTGGCCGCATCAGGAAGCCGACGGCAAAGATCGCAGCGGCATTCAGCAGCTGCACAGTGCTGTCGTCCGACGGAAAAAAGGCCGGTGCGAAATACAGGGTGAAGGCCGAATAGACATACCAGTCATACCATTCGACCAGATTGCCGAGCGAACCGCCCAGAATGGAACGCAGGCGGCCGGCGCGCGGCGGCGCGGGGGCAGGGCTGTGCATCAGGCGCGCGCCGCAGCGCGCAGCAGCAACACGGACCGATCCGCCCCCACCACCCGGCGGATGCCGAAATCCTGTCCAAGCCGCCCGACAAAGGCATCGGACGCGCCGGTCGGGAAGATGCCATCGATCCGCACCGATGCGATTTCCGGATCGGCGATCACCAGTGGCGCCAGACGATAGCGGTTGAATTCATCGACAGCCAGCGTGAGCGTATCGTCGATGAACTGCACCAGGCCCGACTGCCAGGCGAGGCGGCGCGCGGCCTGCGCGGCGGTGAGCGCCGTTGTTGCAACCTGCCCCGCCCGGATGGCCGCGCTGGTCAGCGCCGGCACGTCAACACTGCCGGCCCCGGATACAGCGATGCGGAACTGGCCATCGATCACGGTCATTTCCAGCAGATCCGGGCGCAGGCGCAGGCTGGTTCGGCCATAGGCCGCACTGATCGAGGTGCCGCCGGCATCCATCACCAGCGGACGCGCGCCGGGAGCGACACTGATACTGGCTTCGCCGCGCAGCAGCCGCACGAACCGCCGATCCTCACGCAGGGCCACTTCCACCGCGCTGTTGGTGTTCAGAAAGATGCTGCTGCCATCGGCAAGCTGGAATTTGCGGGCCTCGCCGATGGCCGTGCGCAGCCGTTCCACGGCAATCGCCTTCTGATAGGCAACGGTGGCGAATGTTCCCACGATCCCGGTGGCGAGGATGCCGGCAACAACATGGCGGCGGCCGACGGCCGCTTCAAACCGACCGGCGGGGCCGGCAATGGCTTCCGGGCCGACCACGGGTGCCAGTTCATCCAGCCGGGCGGCGACGGCCCACGCGGCCTCGGCACGGGCAAAGGCAACCCCGCGCGCCGGATCCTGGGCGATCCAGGCATAGGCGTCATCCCACGCGGCGGGATCATCACTGTCGCGCGCAGCAAGGAAGCGCCGGGCGGCCTCCTCGTCAGGCGTCTCGCGCGTGGTTGCCTCTGGCTTCTGGCGGTGCACTGCCCAAATCTCCGAACTCTGCCATCGCGCGCATCACGATGGCGGTGGCGCGCGCGATATGCTTGTCCACGGTAAAGACGGACAAGCCCATTTCTTCTGCTATGTCCCGCACGCTCCTGTCGTGCACGCGCCGCAGAATGAAGGCGCGGCGCGCCTGGATGGGCAGTGTTTCCACGATGGCTTCCAGCCGGCGCAGCGCGTCGCGTGCCTCCAGCCGGGCTTCAGCCGCCCCGATCTCCTCGATCAGGTCGATCTCGACCAGTTGTTCAAACCCGATGATCTGCGCCCGCCGCGCTTCATCGATCACCAGATTGCGGGCAACGCGAAACAGCCAGGCGCGGCCGCTGGTGACACGGGCGAAATTTTCGGTGGCAAAGGCGCGGGCGAGCGCTTCGGCAACGATATTGTCGATATCGGCGCGGCGCGGCATGACCCGGCGCAAGCGGGCGCGCAGCGCGGCTTCGTGCGGCAGAACTTCGGCCTTGAACCAGTCGAGCCGCGCACGCACCTGATGAAGCTTGTCGGGCTGGTTCTGTGTCATGATGGGACCCCTGATTTCCGGCAAGCTGGACGTGCAGCAGCGGCATTGGCAAGCCTTGTTTTGGGCTTTGTGACATTTTTTTGCGCGGCGCGGTGCCGCGACTGGCAGAAATGGCGCCCCCGTTCGTTATCACTGGCAACAATAAGATTAAGGCCAGAACAGGCCGGCCGAAGCAGAACAGGGACCGCTGACATGACGATGAAATTCAATCTGCTGGCAACCGCGGCCGTCGCAGCGCTGGCCGGGCCGGCACTGGCCCAGATGGCTCCGCCCGCACCGCCGCAGCAGACTGCACAGGCCGAAGAGGCCCCCGGCGACATGATCATCGTCACGGGCACGCGCGGTGTGGCGCGTTCCATTGCCGACAGCCCGGTGCCCATCGATGTGATCGGCGCACCGGAACTGGAGCGCACCGGGCGGTTTGGCGCGATTGCCGCGCTCAACCTGCTGGTGCCGTCCTTCAATGCGCCGCAGCGCGCCGGCGGCGGCACCGCCACCATCATCCAGACCGGCGGTCTGCGCGGGCTCAATCCGGATCAGACGCTGATCCTGGTCAACGGCAAGCGCCGTCACCGCACCTCGCTGATCAACGCGGTGTCGGCACTTTACAACGGCTCGGTGCCCGTCGATCTCGATCTGATTCCACCGGCCGCCATCGGCCGTGTCGAGGTGCTGCGCGATGGCGCTGCTGCCCAGTACGGCTCCGACGCCATTGCCGGTGTCGTCAACTTCATCCTGAAGAAGGAAACCGGCGGCAGCATCGATTTCAGCGCCGGCCAGAATTTCGACCGCAGCGATGGCGAAACCTATATCCTGAATGCCAATTTCGGCACCAAGCTGGGCGAAAACGGGATGCTCAACCTGTTCGGTTCGGCACGGCAGCAGGAAATTTCCAACCGCGCCATTCCGATCGCCGACACCGTTCGGCTCTATCCGCTGGTCAACGGCCAGCCCGATCCGCGCGAGGCGACCATCGACAGATTGGTCACCACCAATTTCGGCAATTTCCCCGTCCGCAATTTCAATCTGGGCTACAACCTCGAATATGATTTCGGCGGTGTGGAGGCCTATTCGTTCGGCACCTTTGGTCAGCGCCGTTCCGATCTGGTGTTCACCTATCGCACCCCGCGCAACTCGGCCAGCCTGCCGGAAATCTATCCGAACGGCTTCCGGCCAACGCTGGTCATCCAGGAACAGGATTTCGAGCTGGCCCTTGGCCTGCGCGGCACGCTGTCTGGCTGGGACTGGGACATTTCCACTGTCTATGGCAAGAACCGCGCCCGGCAGCGGGGGGTTGGAACGCTCAATCCCTCGCTGGGGCCGACCAGCCCGACCGAGCTTTACGTCGGCGCGCTGCGCTCCACCGAATGGGTCAATTCGCTGGATGTCACCCGCGGCTTCGATGTGGGCGAAGGCAAGCTGCAGGTATCGTTCGGTGCCCAGCATCGCCGCGAAACCTATGCCGTGCTGGAAGGTGAGCCGGCCAGCTATGCCGCAGGCAACTATACCTATGTGCTGGACGGCGTGACGGTGCGGCCGGCACCGGGCGGGCAGGCGGCAGCCGGCTTCACCCCCGATGACGCCGGGTCCATTTCGCGCAACAACCTGGCGGCCTATGTTGATGTGGCCTGGGATCCAACCTCGCGCACCACGATTTCGGCGGCGGCGCGGTTTGAACATTATGACGATGCCAGCGGCGACACGCTGATCGGCAAGCTGAGCGGCCGGCAGGAACTCACCGACTGGCTGAGCCTGCGCGGTGCTGTCTCCACCGGTTTCCGCGCCCCGGCACTGGCGCAGCAGCTCTATGCCTCCACCACCGGGCAGTTCCGCAATTTGAACGGGCAGCTCAACCTGCTGTTCATCAAGACGCTGCCGGTCGAATCGCCGGCCGCACGCGCGCTGGGTGCGGTGCCGTTGCAGCCGGAAACCTCCACCAATCTGTCGGCCGGCTTCGTCCTGACACCAATGAACGGGCTGACCATCACCATTGATGCCTATCAGATCAGGGTGGACGACCGCATCACCATCACCAGCACGCTGACCGGCCCCGCCGTGTCGGCGATCCTGGTCGCCGCCGGCTTGTCCCCCGATATCAGCGCCCAATATTTCACCAATGCCATCGATACCCGCACCCGCGGTGTGGATGTTGTTGCCACCTACCGCCACGGCCTGTTCGATGTGGGCACGATGAACTGGAACATCGGCTATAATTACAACAAGACGATTATCACCGGCATCGCGCCCACACCGCCGGAGCTGGCCTCGCTGGGTGCCGGCTTTGCGCTGTTCGACCGGCGCGCGCAGAACAATGTCACCCAGAATCTGCCGCGCACCAAGCTGCTGATTTCCAACTTCACCCAGATCGGCGACTGGTCGCTCAACACCCGCCTCAACCGCTTTGGCGGCTTCAACCAGTTCGACAACAATCCTGCGCTGGATCGCAGCTATGGTGAGAAGTGGATCACGGATGTCGAATTGAACTGGCAGGCGACCCAGGCCTTCAACATCGCGGTGGGCGCCAACAATCTGTTCAACGTCTATCCCGATTTCGATCCCATCGGCTTCAATCCGAACCTGGGTGCGGGCTTTTATGCAACCTCGGGTGCGTTCGGCTTTACCGGCGGCTATTATTATGCCCGCGTCGGGGTAAAGTTCTGATCGGTTCGGAAAGGGTGGCTATGATCGGTCGGATACACGCAGCGCTGTGGTTGGCATTGATCGGCGGGTCGCCGGCGCTGGCTGCCGCACCGGCCTATGGCGGCGGCGAGATTTTGTGGGATCGCTATGGCGTGCCGCACATCTATGCCAACACCGAAGCGGGCGGCTTTTATGGCTTCGGCTGGGCACAGGCGCAGAACCACGGCAACATCCTGCTGAAGATGTATGGGGAATCGCGCGCGCGCGGAGCCGAATATTGGGGGCCGGAGGCTGAAAAGCTGGATCGCTGGCTGATCGCCAACGATGTGCCTGAGCGGGCGAAAAGCTGGTATCGCGCCCAGACCCCGCAGATGCGGCAGAATCTGGATGCCTTCGCTGCCGGGGTGAATGCCTATGCCGCCGCCCACCCGCAGGCCATCGCGCCTGAAATGCGCCAGGTGCTGCCGCTGTCGGGCGTGGACATCATCGGCCATGCCCACCGCCTGATGAACTATAATTATATCGCGTCGGAAAACCGGGTGATGGCCAGCGCTGCCGCCGCCGGCGAGGGCGATCCCGTGCTGCCGGCGGAAGGCAGCGACGGCTCCAACGCCTGGGCAGTGATGCCAAAGCGCACGGTGGCCGGCAAGACGCTGCTGCTCGCCAATCCGCACCTGCCGTGGTCGCCTTCGATGCTCACCTATTTCGAGGCGCAGATCACCGCGCCGGGCTACAGCGTTTATGGCGGCACCCAGGTCGGGCTGCCGGTGGTGCGCTTTGCCTTCAACGACAATCTGGGCTTCACCAACACGGTCAACACCATCCTGGGCTTCACCAGCTACAAGCTGGCGCTGGACGGCGCGGGCTACCGCTTCGACGGCAAGTTGCGGCCGTTCCGCAGCGTGCAGAAACAATACAAGGTGCGCCAGAGTGACGGCAGCCTGAAGACGGTCAGCTTCACCCAGCGCAGCAGCGTGCATGGCCCGGTGTTCGATCTGCCCGGTGGCAAGGGCGCGATGGCGCTGCGCGTGGCGGGGCTCGACCGGCCGGGCGTGCTCCAGCAATATCTCGATATGGGCAAGGCCCAGAACTGGCAGCAGTTCGAAGCCGCGCTGAAGACGCTGCAGGTGCCCACCTTCAACATCATCTATGCCGATCGCGAAGGCCATGTGCTCTATCTCGACAACGGCATCCTGCCCAAGCACAAGACCGGCGGCGATTTCAAACGCTGGAGCGCGCTGGTGCCCGGCGACACCTCGGAAACCTTGTGGACCGAGGTGCACGGCTATGAGGATCTGCCCAAGGTGTTCGATCCGCCGGGCGGCTTTGTGCAGAATGCCAATGATGGCCCGTGGGTATCGACCTGGCCGCGCGCGCTCGATCCCGCGAACTATCCCGCCTATGTTGTCGATCAGAGCGGCATGAGCCTGCGCGCCCAGATGTCGGTGAAGCTGCTGGCCGGCGACGACAAGCTGAGCTGGACCGATTTCGTCAACCGCAAGCTCACGACCACCGCGCTGATGGCGATCCGCATCGTTCCGCCGCTGATCGACGCCATCGGCGACAATCCCGATCCCGATCTGCAGACGGCAAGGCGGCTGCTGGCCGGCTGGGACGGCGCGTATGAAGCCGACAGCCGGGCCGGGCTGCTGTTCGAAACCTGGGCAAAATTGTTCGCCGGCAACGCCCTGACCGGCACCGACAATTTCGCCACGCCCTGGTCGCTGGACGATGCCATCGAAAGCCCGCGCGGCCTGAAAGACCCGGCCCGCGCCGTCGCCATGCTGAAACAGGCCGTGACGCAGACCGCAAAGCTGTATGGCGCGGTGGACCGGCCGTTTGGCGAGGTGTCGCGGCTGAAGGTGGCAGACGGCAATCTGCCCGGCCATGGCGGGCTGGGCAATCTCGGCATCTTCCGGGTGATGACCTGGAGCCCGCTGCAGAACGGGCAGCGCAGCCCGGTGCATGGCGAGACCTGGGTGAGCATGGTGGAGTTTGGCACGCCCATGAAGGCGGTGGGCCTGATGAGCTATGGCAATGCCAGCCAGCCCGGATCCAAGCATCGCGACGATCAGCTGCCGATGGTGCAGTCCAAACAGTTCCGCACCCTGTGGCGCAGCCGCGCCGAGGTGGAGGCCAATCTCGAAGAAAAGGTCAGCTTCTGATGCGCTTGGCTCTTGCCCTGCTGATCGGCGGCGCCCCACTGGCAGCGCTGGCGCAGGCCCCGGCGATGACGCCGCTGCAGACCGAGACCTTTTCGGTGCCCGGCTCGCTTTCCAACGCCTGGGCCGATTTCGATGGTGACGGCGATCCCGATCTGGCCGTATCGCTCAAGGGCGGCGAAATCCGGCTGTATCGCAACGATGGCGGCCGCTTCACCAACATCGGTGCCGACGTGGGCCTGCCGGGCGCCGATGGCGGTGAGTATCGCGGGCTGGCGTGGGGCGATTACGACGGCGATGGCCAGCTTGATCTTTATGCCGGTTCGGCGCTGCCCAAGCTGCCCAGCCGCCTCTATCGCCAGCAGGGCGGCCGCTTCACCAATGTTGCGCCCGAACTGGGCCTGGAACTGACCGGACGTTCGTCACGCCAGAACAACTGGGTGGATATCGATGGTGACGGCGATGTCGATCTGTTCACCACCGATCGTATCGGCAAGAACCGGCTGTTCCGCAACGATCAGGGCCGCTTCACCCAGATTTTCGCCGATGCGCCGATCACCTCTGCCCAGTCCACGGTCGGTGCCTGCTGGCTGGATTATGATGGCGACGGTGATCTCGATCTTTTCCTCGCCAACCAGTCGGGCAAGCAGGATCAGCTGTGGCGCAACGATGGTGCGGCCGGTTTCACCGATGTTGCGCCGGCGCTGGGCATCCACAGCCCCGGCCGTGCCAGGACGGAAGGCGGGGTGGGCTGCGCCATCGGCGATTTCGACAATGATGGCATCTTCGACATTTTCGTTCCCAGCTATGGTCGCAATGCGCTGTGGCGCGGCCTGCCGGGCGGCACCTTCGAGGCGGCAGCCGAACGCATGGGCGTCAATGTCGATAATCACGCCGTGGGCGCCGCGTTCGGCGATTATGACAATGATGGCCGTATCGACCTGTCGGTGATGTCCTATCACGGTGAGCCGCCAAACCAGGAGCCGGAAAACGCGCTGTTCCACAACCAGGGCGATCGCTTCGTGAATGTGATCGACGGCAAGAGCCCGCTCAACGCCGGCGATCATGGCACCGCCTGGGTGGACATCGATGGCGATGGCGATCTCGATCTGTCGATCACCAAGGGCTATAATGTCACCGGCGGCCATTATCTGTTCCGCAACGATCTGCCGGCGGCGCGGGCGCGCCAGTCGGTGCAGCTGCTGGTGCTGGACAGCAAGGGCCGCCACACTCAGGCTGGCGCGGAAGTGAGGGTCTATGCCCCCGGCGGCAGGCTGATTGGCGCTGGCCAGGTGCAGACGGGCGGCGGTTATGGCACGCAGCACGCGCTGCCCGTGCATGTTGGCGTCGGCAACGCCCGCCGCGTCGATGTGGAAGTGCGGTTCATGGGGCCAAAGGGGCAGGTCGTGCAATGGCAGCGCGGTGTGCGCCCGTCCGCGAAGCCGATCGTCATTCGCCGCAACGCGGGAACCTGAAATACGCCCGATCCTTCCTGTCGGGCGGCGGCTGCGCCGACTGGTCTGAGCCGCGATGCTCCTCCAGATTGGGGCAGAACCTGCGGCCTTGTTGATGGGTGGGCGTGATTGCAGCCGGGCTGGGGGTCAACGTTTATCGACACGCCTTCACGGCCCGGAAGCCAGTGCCGGCGGCGACACCCGGACGGGCGGCGTTCGGCCGGCATCGCCGCTCTGCTGGCTCACGAACAGCGCATTGAGATCGGCCACGGCTTACCGCCCGGACGCGGGCGATACCAACTTTTGTGGTGATCTCCCTCAGCATCGCTTCCGCCAGCAACCGCTTTGGTTTGGCGTTCTCGCCTTCCACTTGCAAGAGATGGCGCAGCTCACGCCATCCCGGCCTCCTGCTCGTTCAGGATGGACATGATCTGCTCTTCGCTGAACCCGCTGCGCTTCATCGTCTGACTCCGGAAATAGGCCGGTCTCTGCCAGATCTGGAGGCAACTGCGGGGCTCAGACCAATTGGTTGCGCCTGATCCAAGCGTGCGCCGGGTTCAGATCAACGGGCGAAAGTTACCGCAAGATCAGCACCTCCAGGGCTGCATCTGCGCCGCGCTTCGCAAGAAATTTCGCCAAACTCAGCGCATATTCACCCCGATCGGGGGTGCCGGAAATCAAGGCCCTTGAAGCTGGAAGCTGTGGCGGCATTCAGCGTGATTCTGATGACAGGGAGTATGGACATGGTGGAGACGATGAAGGCGGCTTTGCTCACCCGTTTCGGCGGGCCGGACGCGTTCGAGCTGCGCGATGTTCCGGTGCCGGCGGTTGGTCCGCGCCAGGTGCGGGTGCGTGTGCATGCAACTGCCCTCAACCCGCTCGATTACCAGATCCGCCGCGGCGACTATGCGGACTATGTGCCGTTGCCGGCGATCATCGGCCATGATGTTTCGGGGGTGATCGAGGCATTGGGCTCGGACGTTGGCGAATTCGCCGTCGGTGATGAGGTCTATTACACGCCGAAGATTTTCGGCGACGCCGGTTCCTATGCCGAGCAGCATGTCGCAGACGTTGAGCTCGTCGCCCGCAAGCCCCGGAATCTGTCACATCTTGAGGCGGCGAGCCTGACGCTGGTTGGCGGGACGGTCTGGGAGGCGATTGTCGAGCGTGCACAGCTGAAGCCGGGCGAGACGATCCTCATCCACGGCGGTGCCGGCGGCGTTGGCACAATCGCACTCCAGCTGGCCAGAGCAATGGGTGGGCGCAAGGCGTCGGGCTGCACGAACAGCATGGTCTGCGCCAGGCCGTCGAGGCGGCAGGACTTGACTGGGCCGAAGCCCAGACACGGCTCGGCACAGATCAATGGAAGGAGCCGACCGCCATTCGGCAGCACGAAATGACCGAAGAACTCGGCCTGTGGGGCGTCCCCAGCTTTCGCCTGCGCGGCACCGGTGGAGAGCAGGACCTGTGCGTATGGGGTCAGGATCGCCTGTGGTTGATCGCGGCCGAGATCCGGCGTCGCACAGGGGGCCGACAATGATCCGCAAGGCGGCGCTGCTCGCGTCGCTTGCGCTGCTGCTGGCGAACTGCCGGGATGAGACCGAGCGCACACTGCCGGACGCGGCTGCGCCTTCCTGTGCCGGGATCGCCAGGCGCAAGATGGTGTGGATCGCGGGCGGCAGCTTCACAATGGGAGAGGCTGCTCGCTACCGCGAAGAGGGGCCGCCGCGGACGGTCGCAGTCGATGGCTTCTGGATATCGGAAACCGAAGTCACCAACGCGCAATTCGCCGAATTTGTCCAGGCCACCGGTTACCGGACAGAGGCCGAACGCGATCCACCGCAGCTCCCGGGGGCGCCGCCGGACATGCGCGAGCCCGGCTCGGCCGTGTTCCGTGTCCCGACGGCAGACAATCCCAATTGGTGGAACTGGGTGCCCGGTGCCGATTGGCGGCACCCCAACGGGCCCAGAAGCTCGATTGTCGGCCGCGACAACGATCCAGTTGTGCAGATCACCTATAACGACGCTCTGGCCTATGCCCGCTGGGCCGGGCTGAGCCTGCCCACCGAGGCGCAATGGGAATTCGCCGCCCGCGCCGGTGCTGCCGCAGCCCCGGAGCCGATTGATGCCGAAGGGAAACCGCAGGCAAATTACTATCAGGGCGTGTTCCCGGTGCGCGACGTGGGCACGGACGGCTACACCTCGCGCGCGCCTGTGGGGTGCTTCCAGCCCAATGCCTATGGTCTTTACGACATGATCGGCAATGTCTGGGAGTGGACCAGCAGCCAGCCGCAGGAGGGCACGCCGGCCAACGTGATCAAGGGCGGCTCGTTCCTTTGCGCGGCAAATTACTGCGCCCGCTACCGCGCTGCCGCACGCCAGTATCAGGAACGCGATCTCGGCACAGATCACATCGGGTTTCGCGTCGTCCAGCCCTAGGTCCGAAGGCCGCGGGACTCTGACCAACCCAAGGTTGCCGGTATCTGCCAATGGCCAAGCCCGTGACCGCTTCGAATGTCCGGATCAAGGCGCAAAGCGGCCATTCCCCCGCGACTTTGCCGGCGCGTAACGCCTGTGTGGCGGGTATGCACCCGCTTCAGGGCAAGGGCCATATTGCAGACGGCTTCTTCAAAAAACCACAACACGCAATGGCTTGATGGCTGCATGGTTCCATCACAAGCCTCAGTGCAGCCTGTTTCGCGCCACGATCAAAAGCCTTACGCCCGTTACTTTGCCGTTACGCCTACGCCAGACTATGCTGAAGTATCGCAGTGCGGCGAAGGACAGGGCCGGATAGCGCACTGCGGCGATCTGGAGCGGGTGAAGAGATTCGAACTCTCGACTTCAACCTTGGCAACCCGATTGGCGATCTACGCTACAGTACCCTGTGGTACGATTAGATACGGTTTTCCAATAGATTGTCGATCTGCAGCCTAATCTAGCCTACGCTCTGCTACCCTGGAGCTCCCCGCCTCGCCGTTACGTTATCGTTACGCGAGCATTCCGGGGCTCCCCGCGTAACGGACTGGAGGCCGCAGTGGCGCTGGGCAAGCTGACCAAACGAGCCATCGATACAATAGCGCCGCCGGCATCGAGCCAACCTTCCTGTGGGACACTGAACTCAAAGGGTTCGGTGTCCGTGCAGGGGCAACCGGCACCAAATCCTTCGTCATCAAATACACCAATGCCGCCTTCTGGCCGCGATGCAGCACATCGCATTGATATTCGCCGATGATGCGGGCAGGTTGGGTGAGCTCCGCGAAAAGATCTTGCAGGGCCGATGCCGGCAATCCTGAGCGGGACAAGCTGCGACCCGAATTCTTCAGCATGGATTTGAACGTGCGGGTCAACGTAACCGAATGGCAGAAATTCTATGCCGATGGCGTCAACCTCAAGCCAACATCCCACCCGTGCCGATGGTCCAATGTGATCGGCAACCGCTCCAGCAACTGCGCGAGGCTGTGCAGAATAACCGAGCCACCTTTCTACGCCAGCCTGATGAAGGGCATTAAGTTTCGATGCGTTATCACTTTTGTCCAAGCTCTGCTCGTGCGGCTTCGAGTTGGCGCTGATATTCGGGATGTGCGCGCAGCCGTTCCAGGAAGCGATCGGCAACAGCGCGGCCAGCAATCAAATCGCTTGGATAGTGTACCCCACCAACGACCCGCAGCCAACCCGACCGCTCGGCTGCCGCTGACAGTTTGGGGGCTGCGTCCGGAAACAAATCGGAAAGAACGCCGGCCCAGATCCGAGCGGACCCCATACGGTTGGCGGGCCATGAATTTGCGCCATGGCCGGCCACGGTCAATGAAGGCTTGAGATCAGGGTAGCGGACCTGAGGTCTGTCCCGGAACGGCCCTTTAGCCTTCACGT
>DAITMD010000032.1:0-13071 GCA_036835345.1 Sandarakinorhabdus sp.
CGAAGGCCTGCACCCGGTCGTAGATCGTGATGGCGATGGTCCGCGTCTCGCCGGGGATGGCGCCGCCCACCATCAGCACCACGCCGAACTCGCCCAGCGTATGGGCAAAGGCCAGCACCGCGCCGGTGGCGATGCCGGGCCAGGCCAGCGGCAGCTCCACCCGGCGGAAGGCCGCCCACGGTGACAGCCCGCAGCTGGCGGCGGCGGCGCGCAGATCATCGCCCACCGCTTCGAAGGCGCGCTGCGCTGGCTGCACCGCCAATGGCAGGTTGACGATCACGGATGCAGCCAGAATGCCGGCAAAGCTGAACACCAGTTGCCCGCCGGTGATCGCGCCCCACGCCCGCCCGATGGCGCTGCCCGGCCCCATGCCGATCAGCAGCGCCAGCCCCACCACCGTGGGCGGCAGCAGCAGCGGCAGCAGCAGCAGCGCCTCCAGCAGCGGCCGCCCGCGCCAGCGTGTGGCCGCCAGCCAGCGGCCCAGCAGCACCGCCAGCGGCAGCAGCAGCAACAGCGTGGCGCCGCCCAGCAACAGCGAAAGCCTGAGCGCCGGCAAATCCATCAGCAGCGGGCCATCAGGGCTGACCGAACCCGGCCCTGGCCAGCGCCGCCTGCCCCCGCGGACCGGTGATCACGCCGGCCAGCGCCCGCGCCTCGCGGCCCGCGCCGGGCATGATCACCATGGTCTGCACCAGCGGCGCGTGCAGCGCCGGCGGCACCGGCACCACGGTCAGGCCGCCGCCAGCCGCCTGTGCGAGCGGCAGCGCCACCAGCCCGGCATCGGCCGCGCCGCTGGTGACAAAGGCCAGCGCCTGCGCCACATTTTCGCCCAGCACCAGCCGCGCTCTGGCTGCCTGTGCCGCGCCCAGCCGATCCAGCACCTGCCGCGCTGCCGCGCCATAGGGCGCATGCTGCGGATTGGCGATGGCCAGCGTGCGGATGCGGCCCGCCGCCAGCGCCGGCTTCAGGCCTTCGAGCCCGGTCACGCCAACGCCGGCGCGCACCACCAGCGCCAGCCGGCCCAGCGCATAGGGCTGGCGCAGCGTGCCCGGCACCGCCGCCGCCAAGCGATCAGCGGTGGCGGCATCGGCCAGCAGCAGCAGCTGAAACGGCGCGCCGCCCTGCGCCTGCTGCACCATGCGCCCGGATGATCCGTACGACACGGCGAAGCGCGCGCCTGTCGCCTGTTCGTGCGCCGCCACCAGCGCCGGCAGCACCAGCCGCAGATCCGCCGCCGCGCCAATCTTCACAGTCGGGGCAGCCTGCAGCGCGAACGGCCAGCACAGCAGCAGCAGGGCAAGACAAAGACGTTTCACCCCTGCGTCATGCCAGCCGTGCAAGACCGGCGCAATCACGCTAAGCCGTGCGCCATGATCCGTCCTGACCCTGTCGAGCCGTTCCACGCCATCGCCTTGTCGCGCCTTGCCCGGCAGCTGGAGGCCGAGGGGCGCAGCATCATCCACATGGAGTTCGGCCAGCCCTCCACCGGCGCGCCGGCCGCCGCCATCGCCCGGGCGCAGGCCGTGCTGGCCAGCGATCCGGGCAGTTACTGGGAATCGGAACCGCTCAAAGCCCGCATCGCGCAGCTTTATGCCGATCGCCACGCCCTGCAGGTGGCGCCCGAACGCATCATCCTCACCTGCGGCGCGTCGCCGGCGCTGGTGCTGGCGCTCACGTCGGCGTTCCGGCCGGGGGACCGCATCGCCATGGCCCGGCCCGGCTATGTTGCCTATCGCAACACGGTCCGCGCGCTGGGCATGACACCGGTGGAGATCGCCTGCGGCCCTGAAAGCCGCTATCAGATCACCGCCGCGCACCTGGCCGCGCTTGAACCCGCGCCGGCCGGCGTGATTGTCGCCAGCCCGGCCAATCCCACCGGCACGGTCATTCCCGCCGCCGACCTGGCCGCCATCGCCGCCGTGTGCGCCGAACGCGGCATCCGCATCGTGTCCGACGAGATTTACCACGGCCTGTCGTTCGTGGGGCCGGTGGCCTCGGCGCTGGAGTTCGCGCCCGATGCGCTGGTGGTCAGCAGCTTCTCCAAATATTTCTCCATGGTTGGCTGGCGGCTGGGCTGGCTGGTGGCAAGCGATGACCTGACCGATGCCGCGCGGGCGCGGATGGGCAATCTGTTCCTCACCGCGCCCAGCCTGTCGCAGCACGCCGGCCTGGTGGCGATGGACTGCACGGCAGAGCTGGAAACCCATGTTGCCCGCTATGCCGCCAACCGGGCGCTGATGCTGGCGGCGATGCCGGCGATGGGCCTGCATCACATCGCGCCGCCCGATGGCGCCTTCTACATCTGGGCCGATGTCGGCCACCTAACGGATGATGCGATGGCGCTGGCGCAGCAGTTGCTGCGCGATACCGGCGTGGCCACCGCGCCTGGCCTCGATTTCGATCCGGTCGATGGCCACCGCTTCCTGCGCTTCAGCTTTGCCGTGGATACGCCGCTGATCAAGGACGCCATCGCCCGGATGACGCCGTGGTTTCAGACCCGCACCTGATCCTCATTCGGCGGCGACCGCCCGCCGATTGCCCATCGCCCGGAAAAAGATCAGCGCCGTCAATCCGACGAACAGCAAAGACAGCGCAAACGGCGCGCCGGGCGCATAGACTGGTGCGCCGCCGCCGGAGAACCAGCTGAACGTGCTGGTCATGAGCGGCGGGCCAACGATGGCCGAAAGGCTCTGCATCGAAGCCACCGCGCCCTGCAGTTCGCCCTGCTGCGACGGCGGCATTTCCGCCGACATCAGGCCCTGCAGGCAGGGGAAAACCAGGCCCTGACACGCCGACACCGCGATGCCAAGATAGACCATCCAGCCGGCATCGGCGAAGGTGTAGATGCTGTATCCGGCCACCGCCGAAATCAGCCCGAACTGGATGATGCGCATCTGCCCAAAGCGCGGGATCAGCCGCCGGCCCAGCACGCCCTGCACCAGCGCGCCGGTCACGCCCACCGCCGCCAGGCTCCAGCCAACCTGTTCCGGCGTCCAGCCATAACGCTGCTGGCCGTGGTAACTCCAGATCGAATAAAGCGACTGGTACGACAGCGTCCAGATGAACACCGTGGCGGCCAGCATCAGCACCACCGGGTGCGCCGATTTCAGCTGAACCAGCGCGCCGACCGGATTGGCCCGCCGCCATTCGAAGCTGCGGCGCCTTTCGGGCGGCAGCGATTCCGGCAGCACGATCAGGCCATAGACAAAGTTGGCCATCGCCAGCCCGGCCGACACCAGAAACGGCACTTCATGGCCCCAGCGCGCCGCCACGCCGCCCAGCGCCGGCCCGATGATGAAGCCGAACCCGAAGGCCATGCCGATCAGGCCGAAATTTGCCGCGCGTTTGTCTGGCGGGGTGACGTCGCTGATATAGGCGTACGCTGTCGGGAAGGTGGCACCGGTGATGCCGGCCACGGCGCGGGCCGCCACCAGCCACCACAAGGTGGGGGCATAGGCCATCACCAGATAGTCCAGGCTGAACGCCGCCATACTGGCCAGCAGCACCGGGCGGCGGCCAAAGCGATCCGAAAGCCCGCCGATCACCGGCCCCATCAGGAACTGGATGCTGGCATACATGAAAGCGATCCAGCCCGACACTTCGGCGGCGCGCGCCAGGTTGCGGCCGGTCAATTCCATGATCAGCTGCGGAAACACCGGAATCACGACACCAAAACCGATGGAGTCGATCAGCACTGTAATGAAGATGAAAGTGAGCGCTCTGTTCACGCGGCAGCTGGTCCCGGCCCCTGTTCCATGGCCGATACGTTAGCGGCTTTTGCCGCCCAAGCCCATCCCGCCATCACCGGGGTTGCACCGCTGCGGCAAAATGTGTTTTGGGTGGCTGCAAAGGAAACCGCCCGTGTCCGTGCTCAAGACGATCTTCACCTGGTGGAACGGCCCCGGCGTCGGCACCCGCATCTTCACGGCGCGCAATGGCATCGAAGTGGGCCGCGACGATCAGGGCAATATCTATTACCGCGCCGGCAGCGGGCCAGCCGAGCGCCGCTGGGTGATCTACAACGGCGAACCCGAAGCCAGCCGCATCCCGCCGGAATGGCATTTGTGGATGCACCGCAGCACCAACGAACCGCCCAGCGCCCGCCCGCTGACAACGCGCGTGTGGGAACGGCCGTGGTCGCCCAACGCCACCGGCACCGCACTGGCGCACAGCCCCAGCGGCGCCCTTATCGCCGGGGGCACCCGCGCTGCGACCACCGGCGATTACCGCGCCTGGTCCCCCGGCGAGCCGGAGCCAAGCGACTGACATGACCGATACGCTGAAGGACAATCTGCTCGAAGCGTTGATCGGCTTTCTCGTCGTGGTCGCGGCGGTGGCCTTCGTGGCCTTTGCCTGGGCCCGCACCGGGGCCGGTGAAGGCCAGGGCGGCGTCACCCTGCTGGCGCGGTTTCCCAACATCGGCGGCGTCACCCTGGGCACCGATGTGAAGGTGGCCGGCGTCAAGGTCGGCCGCGTGGCGGCGCTGGAACTTGATCCCCCCAGCTATCAGGCCGTGCTGAAACTTTCGGTCGATGCCGGGCTGAAACTGCCGATCGACAGTTCGGCGGCCATCACCTCTGAAGGGCTGCTGGGTGGCAACTATATCGCGCTCACCCCCGGCGCCGAAGGCCAGATGCTGGCCGAAGGCGGCGAGATCGTGGAAACATCGGGCGCGCCCGATCTGATGGGCCTGATCGGCAGCGTGGTGAACAGATCGGGCGGCGATGCCCCGGCGCAATAGCGCGCTGGCAGCGCTGCTGATGGCAGCACCTGCACTGGCCCAGCCCGCACCCGCGCCGCAGGCCGGCGTCACCCCGGTGAAAGACCGGGTGCTGGTGATCGGCGCGCTGGTGAAACGCACCGGAGAGACACGGTTTCTCACGCTGAAACCCGGCCAGTATATTGATGTTGCCGGCCTGCGCATCACGGCGCGCACCTGCGAAACCACGCCGCCGTGGGAATGGCCAAGGCTGTCGGGTGCGTTCGTGCAGGTGGATGAACGGCTGGGGACGGCCCCGGCAAAGCGTGTGTTTTCCGGCTGGCTCTATGCCGAAAGCCCCAGCCTCAACATGATGCAGCACCCGCGTTATGATGTCTGGCTCAAAAGCTGCACGATGCGTTTTCCGGAGGGGCCAAAGTCTGCCGCGCCGCCGGCTGCAAAGAAATCCGCCGATCCGGCCACGGCCGCGCCCAGCAGCACGCGGTAATCCTTGGCGCTGATTTCGATGGTGCCGAAGTGCGCCAGATGCGCGGTGAGAAACTGCGTGTCGAGCAGGGCAAATCCGCCCAGCCGCAGCCGCGCCACCAGCGCCGCCAGACAGCATTTGCTGGCATCGGTGACGCGCGTGAACATCGATTCGCCAAAGAAGGCCGCGCCCAGCCGCACGCCGTAAAGGCCGCCAGCCAGCTCGCCCTCCAGCGTCCACGCCTCGATACTGTGGGCGTGGCCCAGAGCATGGAGTTCCTGATAGGCGTTCGCGATCAGCGGGTTGATCCAGGTTTCGCTGCGCCCCGGCATTGGCGCGGCACAGGCGGCGAGCACGGCGGCAAAGGCGCGGTCCACCGTGAAGCGGAAACGCTGCTGCTTCAGGGTGCGCGCCAGGCTTTTGGGCAGGTGAAACCCGTCCAGCGGCAACACCCCGCGCCGCCGCGGTTCCACCCAGAACACATCCGGGCTGTCAGCGCGTTCGGCCATCGGGAAAACGCCGCTGGCATAGGCACGCAGCAGCATGTCAGGATCAAGACGGTGGGCGATGGGACGGCTCACGGCGGCCAATCTGCCGCGATCCCGCCGGCTGCGCTACCTGAAACCGCTTCAGTCCTGCGCCGCAATGCGCTTCGCCAGCCAGCGTTCCAGCCACTTGATCGAATAATCGCCGCTGCGGAAATCCGGATCCTCGATCAGCGCCTGGTGCAGCGGGATCGTGGTTTTCGGGCCGTGGATGACGAACTCCTCCAGTGCACGGCGCAGGCGCATCAGGCATTCGTCGCGGTTGGAGCCATAAACGATCAGCTTGGCGATCAGCGAATCATAATAAGGCGGGATGCGATAGCCGTCATAGAGCGCCGAATCGACCCGCACGTGCAGGCCGCCGGGCTGGTGAAAATCGGTCACCCGCCCCGGCGAAGGCGCAAAACTCTGCGGGTCTTCGGCGTTGATGCGGCATTCGATGGCGTGGCCTTCGAAATGCATCTCGTCCTGGCTGACCGACAGCGGCATGCCGGCGGCCACGCGGATCTGTTCGCGCACCAGATCAAGCCCGGTGATGGCTTCGGTGACGGGATGCTCCACCTGCAGGCGGGTGTTCATCTCGATGAAGAAGAACTCGCCGTTCTCCCACAGGAACTCGATGGTGCCGGCGCCGCGATAGTGAAGCTTGGAAATCGCCTGCCGCACCACTTCGCCCATGCGCGCGCGCTCGGCCGGGCTCAGCGCCGGCGACGGGGCTTCTTCCAGCACCTTCTGGTGGCGGCGCTGCAGCGAACAGTCGCGTTCGCCCATGTGCACCGCGCCGCCCTGGCCATCGCCGAACACCTGAAATTCGATATGGCGCGGTTCCGACAGATATTTTTCGATATAGACGGTGTCGTCACCAAAGGCCGCCTTGGCTTCCGATTTGGCCTGGCTCACCAGCGCCGGCAGGCTGGCCGCATCGGGGATCACCTTCATGCCGCGTCCGCCGCCGCCCGAAGCGGCCTTCACCAGCACCGGGTAACCGATGGTTTCGGCCACCGCCAGCGCCTCCTCCATCGTCTCAATCGGGCCGTCGCTGCCCGGCACCAGCGGCAGGCCCAGCGCGGCGGCGGTGCGCTTGGCCTCCACCTTGTCGCCCATCTTGCGGATATGCTCCGGATCGGGGCCGATCCAGGTGATGCGATGCTCCTGCACGATCTCGGCAAAGCGGGCGTTTTCGCTGAGGAAGCCATAGCCGGGGTGGATGGCATCGGCCTGCGCAATCTCTGCCGCCGAAATGATTGCCGGGATGTTCAAATAACTGTCCGTCGCCGATGGCGGCCCAATGCAGATGGCTTCATCGGCCAGCCGAACGTGCATCGCATCGGCATCAGCGGTGCTGTGGACCGCCACGGTGCGGATGCCCATTTCCCGGCAGGCACGGTGCACGCGCAGTGCGATTTCGCCCCGGTTGGCGATCAGGACCTTCTTGAACATGATCCAGCGCTTACTCGATCACCACCAGCGGCTGATCAAATTCCACCGGCTGTTCGCTGTTCACCAATATCGCCTTCACCGTGCCGGCCTTGGGCGCGGTGATCGGGTTCATCACCTTCATCGCCTCGATGATCAGCAGCGTGTCGCCGGCCTTCACTGCCTGGCCTTCGCTCACGAACGCCGGCGCACCGGGTTCGGGCGTCAAGTACGCCGTGCCGACGATGGGCGATTTCACCAGGCCGGGATGGTTCCTGATATCGTCGCTGCCGGCCGGGGCTGCACTGGCGGGCGCTGCCGCCGCCGGGGGCGGCGCGGGCCAGCCGCCGGCGGGCGGCGCGGGCGCATAGGCCGGCGCACCGGACACCATCGAAACCGCAGCCGCCGTGCGCGCCACACGGATCACCCGCTCCCCGTCCTTCACTTCGATCTCGGTCAGGTTGGATGCGTCCAGCAGTTCCGCCAGTTCGCGGACCAGCTTGGTATCGACAGCAATTCCACCGTTCGACTTTGATGTATCAGGCGTTGTAGCAGGCATGGCGATCCCGTGTTGTTGCCCCGTCAAGCGCCCGGTTCTGCCGCAAAGCCATGCGCCAGTCCAGCACCAGTGTGTGGCGGCAGTGTCCAACCTTGCCCGGCTGCCCGCTTTGCGCCAGATTGACCGCACGGGTCACAACAAGGCGCAAACGCCATGAAGCTCATCATCGGCAACCGCACATATTCCAGCTGGTCGCTGCGCGGCTGGCTGGCGGCCAAACAGTCGCTGATGCCGTTCGAAACCGAACTGCGCGTGATGGATTCGCCCGAATGGCTGTCCGGCGAGGCCAAGGCGGACATGCCGTCCGGCAAGGTGCCGGTGCTGTGGGATCACAAGGAACCCATCTGGGATTCGCTGGCCATCATCCTGCACCTGGCCGACAAGGCCGGGCATGACCGGTTCTGGCCGCGCGATGTGCATGCAAGGGCATTGGCCTATGCCATGTGCGCCGAAATGCATTCGGGCTTTGCCGCGCTGCGCAGCGCCTGCCCGATGAACCTGCAACTGCATTTCCCGGATTTCACCCCCGCGCCAGACGTGATTGCGGACGTGCAGCGGATCGAGGCGCTGTGGGAACAGGCGCTCAGCCGCTTTGGCGAGGAAACCGGCGAGCCCTGGCTGTTCGGGCGGTTCGGCGCGGCCGACATCATGTTCGCGCCGGTGTGCACCCGCATCGACAGCTATCACCTGCCGGTGGGCGCGGCGGCGCGCGCCTATGTCAGCCGCGTGCTTGACCACCCATGGGTGGCAGAGTGGACGGCGGCGGCGCTGGCAGAGGATTATCCGTTCAATCGTTATCCGGTGCCCGGCGGCGTGCGGCGATGACATCCACTTCCGCACGGGCGCCGTCCCGCAACATTGCCCGCGCCACGCTGGCGGCGGCGTTTCTGGTGCTTGCCGCCGGCCCGCTGCTGAACTTTGGCGTGCTGCCATGGCAGGCGGCGCTGGGCCTGTTCGGCATGGCGGCGCTGCTGGCCGGCGCGGGGGCGCTGTGGTGCCTGTGGCAGCTTCTGCGCCGTCGCGGCGGCACGGTAACGGTGATTGCGGCTGCCGCCGGGCTGGCCGCCGCCGCCATCCCGGCCGCGCTGCTGATCGATGGTGCCGATGCGCCGAACATCAACGATATCAGCACCGATACGCAAAGCCCGCCGGCGTTCGTGGCCATCGATGCGGCGCTGCGCGGCGAAGATGCCAATCCGCTGGCCTACAACCCCGCCTTCGCGCCGCAGCAGGCGCGCGCCTATCCGCAGGTGCGGCCGCTGGATTTGCCGGTGCCCCCCGGCGAGGCGTTCGATCTGGCGCTGAAGGCCTCAGAAGGCTGGCAGATCATCCTGGCAGACCGCAGCGCCGGCCGGATCGAGGCGGTGGCGCGGGTGCCGTGGTGGGGATTTGAAGATGACGTGGTGATCCGCCTCACCGCCACGCCATCGGGCACCCGCGTTGATGTGCGTTCGAAATCGCGGGTCGGCACCGGTGATGTCGGCGTGAATGCGCGGCGCATCGCCGCCTATCTTGACCGGCTGGCCGAAGTCATGCGCAAGACCGGGGCATGAATGTCGATCCCGTCGCCCTCACCCGGTCGCTGATCCGCTGTCCCAGCGTCACACCCGCCGATGAAGGCGCGCTGGATGTGCTGGCCGGCGCGCTTGCCGGGCTGGGCTTCGCCTGCACACGGCTGGATTTCGGCCATCCGCCCGATGGCCCGATCGCCAATCTGTTCGCCACCCGCAGCGATGCGCCGGGGCCGCATTTCGCCTTTGCCGGCCACAGCGATGTGGTGCCGGCCGGCGATCATGCCGGCTGGAGCGAAGAGCCGTTCGGCGGCGTGGTGAAGGACGGCTTCATCGTCGGGCGCGGCGCTGCCGACATGAAGGGCGCGCTGGCCGCCATGATCGCGGCCACGGCGCGGCATCTGGAAGCCGGCCCCATCAACGGCCGCCTCAGCTTCATCATCACCGGCGACGAGGAAGGCCCGGCCACCTTCGGCACCGCGCCAATGCTCGATTGGCTGGAGGCGAACGATCTGGTGCCCGATATGTGCCTGGTCGGCGAACCCACCTCGCAAACCCGGCTGGGCGACATGCTGAAGATCGGCCGGCGCGGCAGCGTGAACGCGTGGATCACCGTGAACGGCGCGCAGGGCCACGTTGCCTATCCGGCGCGGGCCAGCAACCCGATCACGCCGCTGGTCGCCATATTGGCCGAACTGAAGGCGCGGGTGCTGGATGACGGCAACGACTGGTTTCAGCCCAGCAATCTGGAAATCACCGACATCAGCGTCGGCAATCCCGCTACCAACGTCATCCCGGCGCAGGCGCGCGCACGGGTGAACATCCGCTTCAACAACCAGCACGCCGGCGAAGCACTGGCCGACTGGATCCGCAGCGTCGTCGCTGCCCACGCTGTGTCTGCCCAGACGGAAGTGAAAATCTCCGGCGAGGCGTTCTTTACCGAACCGGGCGCGCTGTCGGCGCTGGTCGCCGATGCCGTGCGCGAAGTGACCGGCGTGGAGCCCGAACTCTCCACCAGCGGCGGCACGTCGGATGCCCGCTTCATCCGCCGCCTGTGCCCGGTGCTGGAATTCGGCCTGCCCGGCCAAAGCATGCACAAGGTGGACGAACACGCTGCCGTTGCCGATGTGCAGGGGCTGACGGCGATCTATGCCGAAGTGCTGGCGCGGGCGCTGCGCTGAGGCCCCCTCACTCCCGCTTCCACCCCTTGCGCGTCATCCCCACAAAGCCGCTGCCCAGCCCGCTGCTGTTGCGTTTCAGCACGTCGCGCAGGCGCGGGGAGGCTTCGATGGCCTTGATGCCTTCATCGGTAAACGCCAGCCGCTTGTTGTTGGGATTGCCCCAGATATGTTCGCTGAGCAGCGGGTTGGTGAGCGCCTGCGAAAACGCGTCCATCGCCACCATTGAGGAGATGAGTTCGGGCAGCGGCCCGTTCTTTTCCACCCGCTCGGCAAACAGCCCGACATAATATTCAACATTGTTCACATCGCCGTAGAGCGCCTGCAGGCGGCCCGCCAGCGCCGTCAGCCGCGCCGCCTCGGCCGGGTTGTCGCTGCTGCCCACCAGCGTGGCAAAGTTGCGCGCCGGCTCCATGCCCATGGCGATGCGATAGTCGTTGTAGCTGGCAACATTGTTGATGCGCGCCTGATTGATGGCGCCGAGTTCAGCGAACATCATGAAATTGGCAGCATTTTCCAGCCCCAGCAGGGCTGCGCGGTTGGCCGAGACGTTGATGAAGCTCTGCGCCAGACCGCTGCCGATCAGCAGGCTGTTGTTGAGCATGGTGGATTCGCCGGGATGCGCCTTGTCGCCCCAGCTCGTGTTTTCCATCACCAGCCCGTGCCAGCGATAGAGCAGGCTGAACTCCACCGTCATCCAGTTCGGCCGGTTCCACCGGGCGCGCCACGCCGCCTTCGGATCGGCCTGCAGCGGAAACTGGGTGGTGTTGATGTGGTTGATATATTCCTCGACCACGATCCGGATGAACATCACGATCACGATGTTGCGCGCGGTTTCGAACACGCGCTCGTCGTCCCAATCGCCGTGCTTTGCCTCCAGCATCGCCGCCAGCCTGTTGTGTTCGCGCAGGAACAGCGTGTTCATCATCGCCGTCTGCGGCACCGCGTTCACCCGGTCTCCGCCCACGGCAAAGATGGTGCGGCGGCCTTCGGGCGTCAGTTTTTTCAGGCCCAGCGGCAGGTCCAGTATCGCGAACTCCGGCTTCACATCCCCGGCTTCATTGAACAGGAACGGCGAATATTCCTCTGCACCGATCATCTGGCTCTTCAGCCGCCCGCGCCGCCCCGGTGCTTCGGACAGCAGGCGCAGCGCCCGCGTCTGTGCCTCGGTACGGCCATAGAGCGGACTGAGATCAATCTCGTGGTTGGAGGTGGTGCGGCGGCGATCCTCCTTGGCATCATCATTGTGCAGCATGGTGCGGATGAAGCCGTCGGTCAGATATTGGGCAAAGGCCGGGAACAGCCCGGTCGATTTCGGGCACAGCCGCTGATAGGTGCCCGGCTGCCGGGCGAACAGCGCCGCAACCTCGGCCAGCGGCGGCCGCGCCGTGCCGCGCGCTTCGGTGGCCGGCCCCGGCTTGGCCGGCAGCAGCCGCGCGTTGTAGGTGCGATCGGTCAGGCCCGACCAGCTGATATAATCATGCCGGGTGGACCAGGGATGCGGGCGATTGCGGCACACATTCACCGCCCGGTCGATCACCAGACGGTTGACATCATCGTCCAGATCGAGCGCCTCCAGCGCCTTGATCACGATCGACAGCAAAGACATGGCCGCAGCCCTCCCCCCGGAGTTATCGACCCGTTGGTGAGGTTAGCACGCGATGTTCAGCCTGTCATTGCCCCTCGCGGTAGCGCGCTTCCAGGAACTTGCCCTGCACGCGCAGCCCGTCGCGGTCGCCTTCCGCGAGCGCCGCCGATGCGCGCGACAGTTCAGCCTCCACCGTTTTCAGCCCGTCGATCACCGTGGCTTCGGGTGTGCGGCCATCATGTTCCACCACGTTGCTGCGCTGGATTGGCGGGATGCGGGTATAGCGGTCAACCAGTTCGGGCAGGTGGCTGGACAGCAGCCGGCCGACATCCTGCGCCACCGGATGATCGGCCGGCACCCGCGCCAGCTGCTTTTCCAGCGCCGCCAGCTGCACCGCGATCCCGTCAAGCTGCGGCGCCGCCAGTCGCGGCAGGTTGCGGCGCTGCCGATCGAGCAGCGCTTCGGTGATGGCGGGCAGCTCCGCCGGGGCCGCCTTGTCGATATCATCCACATCCGGCCCGCCGGTGGGCAGCAGCATGCCGGCAATGCCCGCCATCGGCACCAGCAGCACCGCGAGCAGGAAGAACCCGATACCGGCGCCGCCCACCGTCCAGCCATAGATAGTGAAGGCAGCGATGGCGGCCAGAAACGCGAACAGCCCGCGCGTCACCCGTTTGGCCATGCTTTCCTTGCGCTTTTCCCAGCGCCGCTGGCGGGCCATCTGCATGGCTTCGCCGCGCGCCAGCCGCTTGCGGCGCTGCTCTGCTTCGTCGTAGGGCGCGCCGCCGGCCATTTCAGCTCAGGGCCGACAGCGCATTGCTTTGCGGGCCGGCATTCTGGGCATCGGCCTGCCCCTGCGCGCGCGCCACATAGGCGCGGCTCTTCTCCACCTCGATGCTCAGCGTATCCACCGTGGTCTTCATCGCCTCCAGCGATTTCAGCTTGAAATTGTCGATGGCATCCATCGTCTGATAAACATTCTGGAACGCGCGCTGCAGCGTTTCAACCGGGATCGTGCTGCTGGCCGCCTGTTCGTGGATGGTGGCGGTGTTGCTCTTCAGCAGTTCGCCGGTGGAATCGATGATGCC
>DAITMD010000033.1:0-12952 GCA_036835345.1 Sandarakinorhabdus sp.
TGGGCACCGGCCACGGCGCGCCCCTGCGCCTGCGCGTGGAGCGGCAACTGGGCTATAAGCAGGCCAAATATCTGATGCAGATCGTGGTGGCCGACAGTCTGAAGCCCTTCGGCCAGGGCGGCGGCGGTTACTGGCCGGACCGCGGCTATGAATGGTATGCGGGTATATAAATTCGCAACAAATCTTTCATCACGCCGAAATCAACCCTTTCTAAACATTTGGGAAAGGGAGTCGCGCAATGTTGTTCAAATCAAAACTTGGTCTCGCCGCCGCCACCATCGCCTTGTTGGCACCGCTGCCGGCGAGCGCAACGGTGCTGCTGTTCCGGATCACCGGCCTGCCCGGCAATACGGCGGCCTATAATTTCAGCTTCCAGCTCAACATTGGTGCCACGCCCAATTTCTTGACCAGCTCCGCCGCGCGCTTCAACGGCACCACCATCACCTACACCCGCCCGAACAGCACGACCGTGTTCACCGAAACCGGCCAGTTCGACGGCCCAACATTCTTTACCACGTTCAATCAGGGCGGCGTGGCGCTGCTGCGGCTGGATCAGGAACCGGATCCGTTCAAGCAGTTCCGGCTGTTCGGCACACAGGTGTTCACGGGCCCGACCACACAGCCGGTGTTCGCGCCCGGCGTGTTCGATCTGGCGTCGCTGCCGCGCAACACCGGCGATCCGGTGCGGCCGCTCACCTACCGCCTGACGATTTCCGCCGTCCCTGAACCGGCGTCCTGGGCGATGCTGCTGGCCGGCTTTGGTGCCGTTGGTGGCGTGCTGCGTCGCCGCCGGCCGCTGGCCGCCTGATCCAACGGCCCGGCGGGCAACGCGGGCATCTAGGCCGGCGGGATTTCGCCCAGCGCGGCCGGATCAAGATCAAGCTGCCCGCGGATGATATTGTCCGCGCCCGACATGATGTCGCCGCTGATCACCTGCAGATCCAGCCGTTCGGCGTCACGGCGGCGATATTCGGCCTCAATGGCGGCCACGATATCGGCCGGCGTGCCCAGCGTGGTCAGCGCCTCGCGGCCCAGCACCACCGCGCTTTCCAGCGTTTCGCGCACCACCTGTTCCAGCCCGGCCTGGCGCAGCGCGATCATGTGGGTGCGATCAAAGGCGCGGGCGATGATCGGCAGATCGGGCCATTCGGCGCGAATGGGTTCCAGCACCTGTTTCGGGTCCCACGCGCCGTCCTGCGCGAACACCAGCGCGCTGGCCCGGTCGATCCCGGCCGATCGCAGTATGTCCAGCCTGGTGCCGTCGCCCCAGAACACCTGATTGCCGAACCTGGCCGTCACGTCGATCAGTTCGGCATCCAGATCGATGGCGGTGATCGCCACGCCGCGCGCGCGCAGCATCTGGCTGACCACCTGCCCCATCCGCCCCGCGCCGACCAGCACGACATGGCCGCCCTCGGCCGCCGCAGTTTCCGGCCCGTCGCGGCTGCCCGGCACATCGCTGATCTCGAACAGGCGCCCGGCCAGCCGGAACAGCAGCGGCGTCAATGCCATTGAAACCGTCACCACCGCGCCGAACAACTGCGCTGCCGAACTGGTGATCAAAAGGCCGCGCTCGGCCTCGGCAAACAGCACGAAGCCAAACTCGCCGCCCTGCGCCAGCAGCAGGCCCATCTTGATGGCGCGCGGCCATTCGGTGCCGAAACTGCGCGCCAGCACCGCGATCACGCCGGTCTTGATCGCCATCACGCCCACCACCAGCCCGGCAATCAGCGCCCAGTTGGCCGCCACCACCCGCAAATCCAGGCTCATGCCGATGGCGATGAAGAACAGGCCGAGCATCAGCCCGCGGAACGGCTCGATGTCGGTCTCCAACGCGTGGCGATAGGGCGATTCGGCCAGCATCACGCCGGCCACGAACGCCCCCAGCGCCATCGACAGCCCGAAACTGGCCATCAACAAGGCGCTGCCCAGCACGCTGAGCAGGGCGGCGGCCACAAACGCCTCGCGCGCGCCCAGCGCGCCGATCATGCGGAACAGGCGCGGCAGCACCCAGCGCCCGACCGCCACCAGAAACGCCAGCGCGCCCAAAGTCTTGGCCGCCACCAGCCAGCCCGGATCGGGATCCGCCACCGGCGCGCGGCTCAGCGCTGCCACAATCGTCAGCAGCGGCACGATGGCCAGATCCTGAAACAGCAGCATGGCAAAGCTGCGTTCGCCAAAGGGCGTCGCGGCCAATTGCCGTTCGTTCAAAAGCTGCATCACCAGCGCCGTGGACGACAGGCCCAGCGGCAGGCCCACCACCAGCGCCGCCTGCCACGACAAGCCGGTGGCCGCCAGCAGCAGCGCCGTCAATGCCAGCCCGCACAATATCACCTGCGCCGCGCCCAGCCCGAAGATATCGCGCCGCAGCGCCCACAGCCGCGACGGCTGCAGTTCCAGCCCGATCACGAACAGCAGCAGCACGATGCCGAATTCGGCGAAGTGCAGCGTGCCTTCCGCATCGCCCACCAGCCCCAGCACCGATGGCCCGATCAAGATGCCGGCCGCCAGATAGCCCAGCACCGCGCCCAGCCGGAAGCGCACGAACAGCGGCACCACCACCACCGCCGCCGCCAGATAGACCACGGTTTCGCGCAGCAGACCTGGCGCGCTTTCGGTCAAGCGGCCACCTGCCCGGCATCGGCCAGCGCCGCCAGCACGGCATCCAGCGGCAACAGGATCGAAGGATGGCGCGCCCGGTGCGCGCGGGCCGGCGCAAACATCGCCCAGCCAGCGGGCGCATCATCGCGGCGCTGCGCCAGAAAATCTGCCAGTTCGCTGCGGGTCTGCGCCAGCGCCGCCAGATCGCGCCCCGGCGCATGGCCCATCACCACCGCCGCCGATGCCTGCCCCAGCGTGCAGGCCTTCGCCGCATCAAGGCCGATGGCGGCAATCCCGCCGGCATCGTCCAGCGCCACATCGGCCACCACCTTGCTGCCGCACACCGGCGACACGCGCACGGCGCTGCCCGCCGGGACAGGCAACCGATGCGGCACCTCTCCGGCCAGTTTCAGGCGCAGGATGGCAGCAGAATAGAGGGCATCACTCACCGGGATACTTTAATCATTTCCGTGCGGATCGGGATAGCGGCGAAAGCGCACCGTGCCATCCAGTGCTACCTCCACCAGTTCGCCGGTAATGTCGCTGCCGGCCGCCACGATGGCGTCGAGGGCGGCACCGAACAGACGGCGCTGGGCTGCTGTTCCGACCGAAGGCAATATGATGAGCAGGCCGGCGTGCAGATCAATCGTACGGTAGAGCGTCAGGAAATCGCGGGCATTGTTGGTCACGAAGGTAAAGTCGCCACCGATGATCTGTGGCAGGAGGGCGCGATCCGATTTTGTCCCAAGCGCCAGCCAGTTGACATGATGCGCCTCGAATCCACGCTGATGCGCCTCTGCCGCCAGTGTGGGCGACAGGCATTCATCAATCAGGAACCGGATCAAAGCAGCCCCTGCGCCTTCGCCCAGCGCCGTACGGCATCGATGCCGCCCAGTGGCAGATAGGGATATGCGGCAATGATGTCGTAATCGCTTTCCCCGGCCTTGATGCAGGCCACGATGGTTTCCGCCGGAATCCGCGTGCCATGGATCACCGGCCAGCCGCCCAGGATTTCCGGATCGGACACGACTTCCACGAATCGCGGCGGCGGCGGGGCGGTGAGCTTGGTGGCCATGGCAATCTTATAGCAGAGCGGCCGCACGCATCACAGCCGCCGCCAGATCGTCCCGCCCGGCCCGTCCTCCAGCACAACACCTTCCGCCTGCAAGGCATCACGCAGCCGATCGGATTCGGCCCAATCCCGTGCCGCGCGCGCGGCCGTGCGCCGTGCCACCAGCGCATCGATGCGCGCCGCATCATCGCCGGCCCCGCCGCCGCGCGCATCGCTGGCGCTTCGGCTGCGTTCGGGGCCCAGCGACGGCAGGCCCAGAAACGCCAGCGCACCCAGCAACGCGTCGCGGTCCTGCTCCACCCCGGCGATGGCGGCCAGCGCGGCCGGCGTGTTCAGATCATCCGAAAGCGCCGCCACCACGCTGGCCGGCGGCGGCGGGCGCGGGCCCTTGGGCACATCGCCCAGCTTGCGCAGCCACCGGTCCAGCCGGGCGCGCATCTGGCCCAGCAGCGCATCGTCCCAGATCAGCGGCTGGCGATACTGCGCCGACAAGAGCGCAAGGCGCAGCTCGTCCCCGCTCCAGCCCGCTGCGGTCAGATCACCCACGCTCAGCACATTGCCCTGGCTCTTGGACATTTTCTCGGTCCCGCCAAAATTCAGGAAGCCATTGTGCATCCAGATATTGGCCAGCGGCGCGCCATCATGGGCGCAGGCGCTCTGCGCGCATTCATTCTCGTGATGCGGGAACATCAGATCGATGCCGCCGCCGTGAATGTCGATGGTCGGCCCCAGGCTTTCGGCAATCATCGCCGAACATTCGATATGCCAACCGGGGCGCCCCTTTCCCCACGGGCTGGTCCAGCCCGGCTGATCCTTCGCCGATGGCTTCCACATGACGAAGTCCGCCGGATTCTTCTTGTACGGCGCCACTTCCACCCGTGCCCCGGCAATCATCTCGTCCAGCGGCCGGCGCGACAGGCTGCCATAACCGCCGTGGCTCGCCACATCGAACAGCACATGGCCCTCGGCGGCATAGGCATGGCCGCGGGCAATCAGCGCCTCGATCATGGCGATCATCGCCGGGATGGAGGTGGTGGCGTGCGGGTGCAGATCGGGCCGCTCCACGCCCAGCGCGGCGGCGTCTTCCAGATACAGCGCCTCATACCGCTGGGTGATCACCTCGATGCCCACAGCCTCGGTGCGGGCCTTGTCGATGATCTTGTCGTCGATATCGGTGATGTTACGGGCATAAATCACCTTGTCCGGACCATAGACATGGCGCAGCAGCCGCTGCAGCACATCAAACACCACCGCCGGACGGAAATTGCCGATATGGGCGCGGCCATAGACGGTGGGCCCGCAGACATACATGGTCACCCGGTCCGGGTTGATCGGCACCAGTTCCTGCTTGGTGCGCGCGGCGCTGTTGTAAAGCCGGATGCTCATATCGGGGTCGAGGGCGTGTCCCGCTCCTGCTCCTTCAGCAGGGCATCCAGCGACTTGCGGTCATCCGGGGCATAGCCAGAGCCTTGGCCCGGACCGGCCGGCGGCCGCCCCAGGCCATCCTCGCCAAAACCGGGCAGGCCGCGATGCGGATCGTCCGCCGCGTCACGCGCCTGATCCCGCCACACATCGCCGGCATAGCTGACCATCGCCCCGGCAATCAGTGCCAGCGTGGGCGTGGTCCTTGCCTTGGCCAGCCATTCCGGGGTCGGCTCTTGATCGGGCAGCAGCTTGAGCGCCAGCGTTATGACCAGGAACAACAGACCGGCCGCCAGCACACCCTTCAGCAGGCCAAAACCCAGCCCCAGCAAGCGGTCAAACGGCCCGATGATGCTGTCCTTGGTGGCCGACGACAGCATCTGCCCGGCCAGCTTGACCGCCAGCAGCGCCAGCAGGAACGGCCCCAGCACGCCGGCAATTGCCGCCAGCGTTTCGGGCGCGCCCAGCCCTTCCAAAAGGGTGCGCGCCGGCCGGTAGAAGAATCGCACCGCGGCAAAGCCCGCCACCCACGCCGCCAGGCTGGCAACTTCGGAAATGAAACCGCGCGACAGGCCCAGCAGCGCCGTGACGCCAACGATCAGCAGCACCAGCCAGTCAAAGCCGGCAAGAGAAGTGAAAAATTCCATGGCCAGCGCCTAACCGATTTGCTTCACGGCGCAAACCTCAATCCGGCCGGCCCAGCGCATCCACCAACGCATTCAAGGTGCGATATTCGCCCACCGTCATCGCGCCGCCTCCGCTGGTGCCATGCGGCACGAAGGCCCGCCCAAAGCCCAGCTTCGCCGCCTCCTTCAGCCGCAGCGACGCCAGCCCTGCGGCACGCAGTTCGCCCGACAGCGCCACTTCGCCAAAGGCCACCGCATCGCCGGGCAGCGGCCGGTCGGTGAGCGCTGATACCAGCGCGCAGGCCACCGCCAGATCGGCGGCCGGATCGGCAATCCTCAGGCCGCCCGCGACGTTCAGATACACCTCGTGGCCGCCGAACGCCAAACCGCAGCGCGCCTCCAGCACCGCCAGCAGCATCGCCAGCCGGCCGCTGTCCCAGCCCACCACCGCCCGGCGCGGCGTGGCGCCCGATGGCACACGCACCACCAATGCCTGGATCTCGCACAGCACCGGCCGGGTGCCTTCCAGCGCCGGGAACACCACCGCGCCGGTCACGCTGGCCCCGTCGCGATTGGTCAGGAACAGGCTGGACGGATTGGCCACCTCCTCCAGCCCCTCTGCGCCCATCGCGAACACGCCAATCTCGTCAGTGCCGCCAAAGCGGTTCTTCACGGCGCGCAATATCCGGTACTGGTGGCTGCGCTCGCCTTCGAAATAGAGCACGGTATCCACCATATGCTCCAGCACGCGCGGGCCGGCCAATTGCCCGTCCTTCGTCACATGCCCGACCAGGATCAGCGCCGCACCCGACAATTTGGCATAGCGGATCAGTTCCTGCGCGCTGGCACGCACCTGGCTGACCGTGCCCGGCGCGCCCTCAAGCGTATCGCTGTGCATGGTCTGGATACTGTCGATCACCAGCAGGCCGGGCGGGCGCTGAAGGCTGGTCAGCGTCGTCAGTATGTCCCGCACATTGGTTTCCGATGCCAGCGCCACATCGGCCTTGGCCAGCCCCAGCCGCCGCGCCCTCAGCCGCACCTGATCGGCCGCTTCCTCGCCCGACATATAGGCCACGCCCACCCCGCTGCGCGCCATTTTGCCGGCCGCCTGCAGCAGCAGTGTGGATTTGCCGATGCCCGGATCGCCGCCGATCAGCGTCACGCTGCCCGGCACCAGCCCGCCGCCCAGCGCCCGGTCCAGCTCGGCAATGCCGGTGGAGAGGCGCGGCGGCAGCGCGACATCATCGGCCAGGCTTTCCATGGCGATGCGCCGGCCGCCCGACTGCAGCGATTGCTTGGCGGCAAAGGGCGTAAAGACCGGAGCGGCCTCTTCCGCCAGCGTGTTCCATTCCCTGCACTCGGCGCATTGCCCGGCCCAGCGCGCCGCCACCGCCCCGCACGCCTGACACACGAACCGCGTCTTGCCCTTCGCCATCACCTACTCATTTCAGAACATTTGCGGAACACTAGCCGCCCGCGCCGCCGGCCGCAAGCTCAGCGTTTCGGCTTGGGCTTGGCATCCACCACCGGCCGGCCGCACAGCCCCGCCTTCAGCGCCTGTCCGGCAGCGGTGGCCAGCGAAAAGCGGATGCCTTCAAAACTGCGGGTGCGGTCATCGGCCATTCTGGCCGGATACTGGCCGCCCTGCTGATAATTGGCCACCTGCGTCTGCCCGTCGGGCAGGGTCACGCTGGCGGTCACCAGCCCGCGAAATTCATACAGGGTGCGCGGCGCGTTGCGCTTGTTGTTCATGCAGGCGTCGTACCCGATCTTGCCGAAAATGCCGGTGGCCGAACATTGCTGATTGGCAACCGGGTTGGGCCGGTTGGTCTGCGACAATTGCACGATGTCCAGCGTCAGCCGGCAGGCGCGGTCGGCCGGATTGCGGCTGATGGCAAAGCCCGGCTCCTGCTGGATGCGCTCCTCGGCAAAGGCCCGCATGGTGGCATTGTCCTGCCCCTGGATCTTCGTCGCGTCCAGCCGCACCGGAATCCGCACCGGCCCGCTGGCCACCTGCACCAGCGAATTGCGCCACAGCGCAAAGGCCAGATCGATAGAGGTCGCCAGCACGTGCGTGCTGCCAGCCACGATGTTGGTCAGGATTGCCACCGGCCGCCCGTTCATGGTGATCAGGCTGCCGCTGTCGCCTTCCTGCACGGCGCGGCGGCCCGGTTCGGTGGTCAGCTCGATCTGGGTGGTGGTTGCACCATCATAACGGAAGCGCAGGATTTCGGTGCGCCCGGTGGCCTGCCGCACCTCGGTCTGCAACTGGGCGCTGGCGCCGGGGCGGAACGGGCGCATCCACACCGGCTCCTCCAGCGGTTCGCGGCAACTGGCAAAGCCGGCCAGCGGCAGCGAGGCAAAGGCCAGATCCTGCGGCGCGCGCACCAGCGTCCAGCGCGCCAGGTCCAGCGTGCCCTTATACCCATCGGCGGCCACTTCGATCGGCTCCATCGCGCCGTCCACCACATGGGCCGCCGTCAGGATCACGCACTGGCCGCCGGCGGCAAAGGCATAGCCCTTGCCGATCGTCTCACCGTGGCGCAGCGCCACCGGGCCGGCCATCGCCGCGCCGGCCGCCACAATTGCTGCCAGCAGTGCTGCCCCCGCTGCTGTGCCGCGCTTCATCCCTCATCCCCCCACAGCTTCAGCCGCCGCCCGTCGGCGCCATAGAAATAATTGAGCATGGCCAGCAGCGCCGCCAGCACCACGATCAGCGTCTGCGCCCAGGCCGACGATACCAGCCACGCCCAGAAGGTGACCGAGAGCAGCACGATCGAGCCATCATCGGGCATCGCCGCGCCCAATGTCTGCAGTCCCACCGCCGGGCCATGCCGGATGAACGACAGGGCGATGGGATCACCCGGCTGGTCAAAGCTGAGGTGCATCAGGCCGGCGGCTGGCGCGGCGTCGGGCGCTGGCTGGCACCACCGCGCCCAGCCTGCCGCAGGGCCGGCGGCGGCCTGCCCGCCCAAAAGTTCGGGATGGCTGTGGATCAGGCTGCCGGGCGCAACATCCTCGTTCAGGAAACTATGGGTTTCATCGGCAAGGAACGGCTTGCCGCGCGCGATGACGCTGGCCGCCAGCAGGATGTCAGACCCGGCGCCATCTTCGGTCAGCACGCCGCCGGCGGTGATGATGCCGCGCACCGGCAGCGCCATCGGCTCCCGCCCCGGCGGCAGGCGGATCGACAGCCCGCCGGTCACGCCCACCGGATCGCCCGCTGCCGGAAACAGTTCGGCAATCGGGCCGCCGGGAATACCCGCCCGGCCAGACGGGCGCACGCCGATCAGGATCATCCCGTCCGGCCCCTTGCGCACCTCCACCAAGGCGCCGGCGCGCAGGTGAACCCGGCCCGGCAGCGGGCCGCCGCCATCGGGACCGGCCATACGCTGACTGAGCGGCTTGTAGCCTGCCATGCCGGCAGTGCGATAGGTCACGTCCGCCGCCGCGCCGGGCGGCAGCAGCCAGTCCACCGTCTGGTCCGGGCACGGCCATTCCATCGCCAGCGCGCGGGTCTGCGCCGATACCACGAACGACATCGGGTGGGGCTGCGAAAAGCCGAACCCGGCGAGCGCTGCCACGATGGCGGCGACGATCAGCCAGACCAGCGGGCCACCGGCGGCGCGCTTCGGTTCACCTGCCGGCGCTGCTGCCGCTGCTTCAGCCAAGCGGCACCGGGTTGGGCTGGATCGAACCGCCCTCGTCGCGTTCCAGCATCACGCCGGGCCGGGCCATCTTTTCGATATCAGCAAGCGGCACGCGGCAGACATGGTTGAAGGCGCGCGGCTGCCGTTCGGCCACCGGCTGGCAGGCGATGGGTGCCCCCCGGCCCAGCCGCGCCGATACCATCTGCCGCGCGGTCAGCGATAGCTGCACCATATCGCCGGCCGGCGGCACGGTCGCGCTTTCCGACCATCCGGCCAGCAGCCGGGTCGATCCCGATCCGATGCCCCCGGCCCCCACCGGCCGCGCCAGCACGGTGATGGCATCATCGGCCAGATTTTCGCGGATGGCGGCAGTGGCCGGATCGGCGGCCAGCGGCAGATCCACCCGCACCCACTGGCGCGGCGGCAGCGCCGCTTGGCCGCCATCCACCACCGCCATCCCGCGCCAGCGCGAATCGGCGCTCCTGGCGGTAATCTCGAAGCGGCCGGAACAGGCCGAAAAGCAGCGCAGCCACAGTTGCCGGCGCTTCGGCCTGGCCTCGCCCACCAGCATCACCCCGGCGATGCCGGCGCCGCTCACCGCCGGCGTCTGTTCCAGCCGGTCGAACGCGCCCTGCCCCGGCACCGGCCGCAGCACCATGGCCGGCTGCGCCGCCGCGCCAACCCCGGCCAGCAGCACCAGTCCTGACATATATCCACGATATTGCCGCATTGCCCCACCCCCCGATGGCCGCAACGATAGCCCGCGGGGCAGCGGGGGAGCAAGACGGCAGTGGCACCGCCGCCAGCCGGCAACCGCCGCCGCGTGCAGGGCGAAAGCCCAACACTTGCCGGCGGTTGCTGCGTCGGCCAGACTGAGCCGGAGAGGAGGCGCGCGTGCAGAACAAGGAGCTTCGCCTCGCGCTGGTGTGTTACGGCGGGGTCAGCCTGGCGGTCTATATGCACGGCCTTACCAAAGAGGTGTGGAAGCTCGCCCGCGCCTCCATGCGCCGGCACCACCCGGCAGATGCACCGCCGCTGCCACCGGCGCGGGACACCGAAATCGTCTATCAGGCGCTGCTCGATGCGCTGCCCGGCCTTGATCTGAGGGTGATTTGCGACATCGTTGCCGGTGCATCGGCCGGCGGCATCAACGGCGTGCTGCTGGCGCGGGCGCTGGTGGAAGGCCATGATCTGGATTGCATCCGCCCCCTGTGGCTGGACGGGGCCGACAGTGATGCGCTGCTCGATCCGCAGGCCGCCTCGCGCCGCCTGTCGAAACTATGGGCGGTGCCGCTGGTGTGGTGGGCACGGCGCAAGGGGCTGGATGCCGACGACGAAGCCGAAGTGGCCGCCCATCTTGAGGTGAAGGCCAAGCTGTCGCGCTTCATGCGCAGCCGCTGGTTCAAGCCGCCGTTTTCGGGCGCGGCGCTTTCAGGGTTGATCGCCGATGCCTTTGCCGCCATGGCCGCCGGCGACCGCACGCCGCCGCTGGTGCCGCGGCTGATGCCGTTCGATCTGTTCGTGACCGTCACCGATTATCACGGTGCGCCCACCCGCCTGCGCCTGAACAGCCAGCTGGAAGTGACCGAGCCTGAACACCGGCTGGTGATCGGCATGGCGTGCCCCGGCGACGGCGAGGAGCGGCATCTGGGCGACACGCCGGACCTGGTGTTCGCCGCGCGCGCCACCAGCAGCTTTCCCGGCGCCTTCCCGCCGGCCCGCGCCGCCGAAATCGATGCGCTGCTGCGGGCGCGCGGGCAGGATTGGCCGGGGCGCGATGGCTTTCTGGCGCGCATCCTGCCCGGCCGCGCCGATCCGGCCAATGTCGATCTGATCGATGGCGCGGTGCTGGACAACCGGCCCTTCGGCCCGGCGCTGGCGGCGCTGGTGCAGCGGCCGGCCCACCGCGAGGTGGACCGGCGCTTTGTCTATCTGGACCCCAAGCCCGGCATGCGGGCGGCCGAACCTGACCGCCGCCAGCCGCCGGGCTTTTTCGCCACCATCTTGCGCAGCCTGGCCGATATCCCGCGCCAGCAGCCGATCCGCGACAGCCTGGGGCAGATTCAGGCGATCAGCACCCGCGCCCGCCGGCTGCGCCACATCGTGGTGGCGATGATCCCGCAGGTGGATGCCGCCATCGATGCCGCGATCGGCCTGCGGCTGCTGCTGCTGGCGCCCACCACTGCCCGGCTGGCGGATTGGCGCAGCCGCATGAATGCCGAAGCCGCGCGGCAGGCCGGCTTTGCCTATGGCGCCTATGGCCGGATGAAACAGGCGGTGGTGGTGGAACGGCTGGCCGCCGAACTGGCCAGCGCCGGGGCGGGAGAGGCCGGGCCGCTCCGCGCCGCGATCTGGCGGGACCTGCGCGGCGATGGCGGCAACCTGCCCGAACAGGCGCTGGCGCGGTCCGGGCCGGGCAGCGCCTATGTGGCGTTCATGCGCAGCTTTGATCTGGATTTCCGCATCCGCCGCCTGCGCTTCGTGATCCGCCGGGTGAACATGGCGATGGCCGGCGCCAGCGAAGCCGATGCCCGCGCGCTGGGCCGGGTGAAGGCCGGGCTGCACCAGATATTGGACCCGCACCTGACCCGCTGGCGAAACCTGCGCGAAATCGCCGCCCCGGGGTCACCGGACGGCAGCGCGGGGTCACCGGACGGCAGCGCGGGGCCACCGGATGCCGCCCTGCTGTCACGCGCCGCCAGCCTGATCGACTTGAAAGCGCTGGACAGCCAAAGCGATGCGGCGCTGGTGGCCTTGCTGCGCGAAGACCTGCCGCGCCGGCTGCGCCGCGATGTGGTGGCCGCCTATCTGGGCTTTGCCTTCTTCGATGTCGCCATCCTGCCGCTGATCGCCGATGGCGGCCTTGATGAACTGGATGAAATCAGGGTGGACCGCATCAGTCCGGACGATTGCATGGCGCTGGCCAGGGCTGGCGGCCGGCAGCTGAAAGGCGCGCTTTTCAACAGCTTCGGGGCATTTTTCAGCCGCGCCTACCGCGAACATGACTATCTGTGGGGGCGGCTGCACGGGGCGGAACGGATGATCGATCTGGTGGTTTCCACCCTGCCCACACCGCCTGATGCCGCCACACTTCAGGGCATCCGCCGCGAAGCCTTCCGCGCCATCATCGATGCCGAACGCCCGCATCTGAACGGCATCCCCGACAGCTTTGCCGCGCTGGAGACTGCGCTGGAATCCTTCTGATTATTCAGCCGGTTGCGCCTTGCCGCGCGGAGCGTACTGGCGCAGATAATGGATGATGATCGCCATCCCGCCGATGCTGGGGATCGCCCAGATCGCCGGATTGAAGGCATGGGCCGGGAACATCTCGATCAGGCCCACCGACAGAAAGGCCGTGTACGCCGCGATGCCGGTGGCCACCATCGCCTTGAAATGCTCCGGAATATAGGCTCTGGCTGGCGGCAAAGATTTGAAAATATAGCGGAAATAGGTGATGGTGGTGCCAAAGCCCAGCAGTGACACCATCACCATCAGCACCGGTTCCATGATGAAGCCGTTGCGGCCGAGCAGATACAGGCCATGCACCAGGCAGATGCCGGCGGCGATCATCGTAACCCCTT
>DAITMD010000034.1:0-12887 GCA_036835345.1 Sandarakinorhabdus sp.
CATCTGGGCCGCCACCGCCGCCGCGCTGCCCGACGAGGAACCGCAGCTGTTGCGGCTAAGGGCGTGGGGGTTGCGGGTCTGCCCGCCCACTGCGCTCCAGCCAGAGATTGAATTGCTGGACCGGATGTTGGCCCATTCCGACAAATTGGTCTTGCCCAGCGGGATCGCACCGGCCGCGCGCAGCCGGGCCAGGAACGGCGCATCGCGGCTGGTCACATTGTCTTTCAGGGCCAGGCTGCCGGCGGTGGTCGGCAACGGGCCGGCCATTTCGATATTGTCCTTCACCAGCAGCGCCATGCCATGCAGCCGCCCGCGCGCGCGGCGGCTGCGATCAAGCGCGCGCGCCTGATCCAGCGCCGTGGGATCAATGGCGATCACCGCGTTGAGCCGGGGGTTGATCGCGGTGATGCGGGCAATCGCACCGGCCACATTGGCTTCGGCCACGCCAACCGGCGGAGCCGGCTGGGCCACTGCCGCACCGGCAGCCAAAGCCGCGACGGCCAAAGCCGCCAATGATTTCGCCATCTTCGCCCCCGTTTTGCAATCTTGCGCTTTGCCCCTGTCTTGCCTGCGGCAGCAGGATTTGCAACTGCTGGCCCATCAGGTGCGACGCAGCGGGATAGCAGGTGAGTGACACGGGCGGCAGCAGCCATGGCCAGGGCAGCGACATGACGTCGCCGCCATCGCGGCCGCGCCGCGCCAAGGACGCTGCCGATGCGGCCCCTGCCGGCCCGGCGCGCGAGGCGGCGCTGATACAGGCCCGCGATGCTGCCGAGGCCGCCAACCTGGCCAAGACGCAATTTCTGATGGGCCTCAGCCATGAAATGCGCACCCCCCTGAATGCCATCCACGGCTATGCCCAGTTGCTGGAACGCGGCGCGGCGCTGTCGCCCGCCGAAGCCGGGCGCATCATCCGGCGATCCTCCGAACATCTGGCCGATCTGGTGGAGGGCCTGCTGGACATCAGCCGCATCGAAGCGGGGGTGATGAAGCTGAACCGGGAAACCGTGGCACTGCGTGCGCTGCTGGAACAGGTGGCGGAAATGTTCCGCATCGAAGCCGGCAACAAGGGCCTGAAGTTCGCCTATGTCGCAGCGCCTACCCTGCCGGCATGGGTGCTGGCCGACGAGCGCCGGCTGCGACAGGTGCTGATCAACCTGTTGTCGAACGCCATCAAATATACCGAGGCCGGATCGGTGACACTGACCGTGCGCTACCGTTCGATGGTGGCGGAATTCGAGGTCGCCGATACCGGCATCGGCATCGCGCCGGAAGACCGGGAGCGGATCTTCCAGCCGTTTGACAGAGGCAGCGGCCGGGCCAGTGGCGTGGCGCCAGGCATCGGGCTGGGGCTGGCGCTGTCGCGGATGCTGGGCCAGATCATGGGCGGCGACATCGCGGTGAAGAGCGAGCCGGGCAAGGGCAGCCGCTTCACCTTGCGGGTGCTGCTGCCGCAGCCCAACGCCGCGCCCGATACCGAAGTCCATGGCCTGCCGATCGGATATGAAGGACGGCGGCGGACCATATTGGCCATCGACGATGATCCCGGCCAGCTGGCGCTGTGGCAGGAATTGTTGCGACCCATCGGCTTCAACCTGTTCGTGGCGGGATCGGGCGGTGCTGGCCTGTCTCTGGCGGAACTGGGGCGGCCCGATCTGGTGCTGCTGGATGTGTCCATGCCCGGCCTCAGCGGGTGGGAGGTGGCGGCGCAGCTGCGCGAGCGTTTTGGCCGGGATATCCGCATCCTGATGGCATCGGGCAACGCCGCCGAACTGGTGGGCAGCCACGGCCTGCACGACGGGTTCGTGCTGAAGCCGGTGGATCAGCAGCTGTTGTTCGACATGCTGGGCCGGCAACTGGCGCTGGTGTGGCAGCGCGAAGGCGTGGTGGCCGATGCCGCGCCGGACACCGAACTGCCGGCAGCGGCGCGCAGCCATCTGGAAACGCTGGCCGGGCTGGCGCGCAAGGGGCATGTGCGCGGGCTTACGGCGGCGCTGGCGGCGCTGGCCGAAGCGGTGCCGCAGGCGGCCGGGCTGGTGCAACGCTTGACGGCGGCGCTGGATGATTATGATCTTGTTGCTTTCCAGAAGCTGCTGGCGCAGCAGCAGCCAGGCGAGAAAAGTGGGGAGCAGATGCCATGACCGAAGCGGCGAGGGCCACCATATTGGTGGTTGACGATGCGCCCGATTCGCTGCGGTTTCTGACCGACACGCTGGAAGGCGAAGGCTATGCGGTGCGCATTGCCCGCGATGGCGAGGCGGCGCTGGCCAGCCTGGCGGCGGAGATGCCCGATCTGGTGCTGATGGATGCGGTGATGCCGGGCATCGACGGGTTTGAAACCACCCGCCGCATAAAGGCCGATCCCTTGCTGTCGCGCGTGCCGGTGATTTTCATGACCGGCCTGTCGGAAACGGAAAATATCGTCGATGGCCTTGCTGCAGGCGGCGTTGACTATGTGAAGAAGCCGATCGTGCTGGCCGAATTGCTGGCGCGGCTGCGGGTGCATCTGGGCAACGCCCGCATTGCGGCGGGCGCGCAGGGGGCACTTGATGCCAGCAACCGCCCGCTGGTGGCGCTGGACGGCGAAGGTCGCATCGTGTGGACCACGCCCAGAAGCGACGCGATCCTGGGCGCGCGCTTTGCGGCCGGGGTGGGCGATCGCCTGCCGCCGGCGCTGGCCGGGCAATTGCTGCGCCTTAACGATGGGGAGGGCCGGGTGAAGCAGGATTTTGCCGGCGGCAAGGTGGAGTTTGCTGCCGTCGCCACGCTGGGTGAAGAGCGGCATTATCGCATCACCGAAACGCTGGAGGGCGCCGAGGAGAAGCTGCTGGCGCAGCGCCACGGCCTGACTGAACGCGAGGCCGAAGTGCTGCTGTGGATCAGCCGCGGCAAGGCCAATCGCGAGATTTCCGAGATACTGGGCATCAGTCCGCGCACCGTGAACAAGCATCTGGAACAGATTTTCGAAAAGATGGGCATCGAAAACCGCGCATCGGCAGCGGCAGCGGCGGTGAAGACGCTGTCGCAATAGCGCCGGGCGGCAATATTCCTGTCATCACAAGCCATTTGGCGCGGCGCGGGCGCTGCGCTATGGCAGGCGCGATGATCATCGGCATCGATCTTGGAACGACCAACAGCGCAGCGGCGTGGTTTGATGATGGCGCCCCCAAATTGATCCCCAACCGGCTGGGCGAGGTCCTCACCCCGTCGGCGGTTGGCCTTGATGACGATGGCAGCTTGCTGGTCGGCCGCCCGGCGCGCGAACGCATGGCCAGCCACGCCGCCCTGACCGCCACCGCCTTCAAGCGTTACATGGGCACGCAGCACCGCGTCACGCTGGGCCGGCAGGATTATGGCGCGGAAGAACTTTCGGCGTTGGTGCTCAAATCCCTGAAGGAAGACGCAGAGGCGCATCTGGGTCAGCCGGTCACCGAAGCGGTGATCACCGTCCCGGCCTATTTCAACGACAAGCAGCGCAAGGCCACCCGCCGCGCCGGTGAGCTGGCGGGGTTCAAGGTGGAGCGGCTGATCAACGAACCCACGGCGGCGGCACTGGCCTATGGCATCCACCAGCTGGACGGCGAAACGCGGTTCCTGGTGTTCGATCTGGGCGGCGGCACCTTTGATGTATCGGTGCTGGAGATTTTCGAAGGCGTGATCGAAGTGCGCGCCTCCACCGGCGACAACCGGCTGGGCGGGGAGGATTTCAACGGCGTGCTTTCGGCCATGCTGCTGGAACAGCACAAGGAACTGGCGGCAACTGCGCGGGATGACCGGCAACTGGCCGCCAAGCTGAACGAGGCAGCCGAGCGCGCGCGCCGCACCCTGACCTCGGCCGGCAGCGCGGCGATGGAAGTGCAGTGGCAGGGCGCGATGCTGCGCCGCGACGTGACCGCAGAGGCGTTCGAGGCGGCCGCCGCCGCGCTGACCGATCGGCTGAAGACGCCGGTGCTGCGCGCCCTGCGCGATGCCGATATCCGGCCGGAAACATTGTCGGAAATCATCCTGATCGGCGGCACGACACGCATGCCGGTGGTGCGGCGCACGGTGGCGCGGATGTTTGGCCGCTTTCCCAATGCCAGTATCAATCCCGATGAGGCGGTGGCGCTCGGCGCGGCGGTGCAGGCCGGCCTGAAGGCGCGCGATGCTGCTCTGAAGGAAGTGGTGCTCACCGATGTCTGCCCCTATTCGCTGGGCGTGGACATTGCCGAACGGCTGCCGGGCGGCGCCATCGAGGCCGGCATTTTTTCCCCCATCATCGAACGCAACACCACGGTGCCGGTCAGCCGGGTGAACGGATATGAGACGATGGAGGCCAACCAGCGCGAGATCAGGCTGGGCATTTATCAGGGCGAAGCGCGCCGTGTTGCCGACAATGTGCGGATTGGCGAATTGAAGGTGCCGATGCCGCGCGGGCCGGCCGGTCAACCGATCGAGGTGCGCTTTTCGTACGACATCAACGGCCTGCTGGAAGTGGATGTGATGGTGCCCGGCAGCGGCGAAACCCACAATCTGGTCATTGCCGATCCCGAGGACCAGGTGAGCCCCAAGGAAATGGAGAAGCGCCGGGCCGCGCTGGCGGCGCTGAAGCAGCACCCGCGCGATGCCGAGCCCAACCGGGCGGCGCTGGCGCGGGCCGAGCGGCTGTGGGAAAATGCGCTGGGGTTTGAACGTGACGAGATCGGCCGGATGATCCAGCTGTTTCAGGCCGCGCTGGCTTCGCAGGATCCGCGCACCGCAGCGCGGGCCCGCGACGATCTGATGGCGGCGCTCGACCGGATCGACGGGCCGGCCTGGCTGTAGGGCGCGCATGACCCCCTGGAAGATTTTGGGGATCAAGGCCGGCAGCGACCGCGACACCATCCGCCGCGCCTATGCCAGAAAGCTGAAAGGCGTGAACCCGGAGGATGATCCGGATGGCTTCATGCGGCTGCGGCAGGCGCACGATGATGCGCTGGCGCAATTGCGCTGGCGGCAGCAATTGGCAGATGCCGAACCAGTTGCGGCAGAAGCCGTTGAAAGTGAAGCGGAACCATTGATCCCGGTGTTGGCGGATGGTGATGGCGAGATCGAGCCGCCGCCAAAGCCGCAGCGCCGGCCGGCCGCCGATCCGGCCCTGCTGGCCGAGCAGAGCGATCTGGCGGGCCGGCAGACGGCCTTTGTGGAGGCGATAGCGGCCGGGCCTGAGGGCCAGGCGGCGGCCCTGGCGCATTTGCTGGCTGCTCCGGCGCTGGAGGGCATCAGCGCGCGCGACCGGATCGAAGGCTGGATCGCTGCGGCAATTGCCAGCCGCCTGCCGGCCAGCGATCCGCTGGTGGTGCCGGCGATCACCCATTTCGGCTGGGGCGAGATCGGCAGCGCGGCGCGCGGCAATGATGTGGCCGACCTGTTGCAGCGCCGTGAAGAGGGCGAGTTCGTGGCCCGCATCGCCCGGCCACATACCGAGCTTTATCAGGGTTATAAGGCGCTGTCGCAGCCGCCGGGATCGCCCTGGCTGGCGCGGCTGGGGGCGCTGCTGGGCGGCGCGGTGCCCGGCGAGACGCGGCAGATACTGGGGCTGGCCGATGGCCCGCTGCCCGGCATTGCCGATTGGCTGAATGCCGATGCCATGGCGTTCTGGCGGGATTGGCACAGCGTGCCCCGGCTGCGGCTGTGGATGGTGCTGACCATGTTCCCGCTGGCCGCTGTCGCGCTGGTGGCGGCCCTGAAGGCGACCGGATGGCCGCAGCCGGTGCAATCGGTGCTTGGCGTGGCGGCCTGGGCAGCGCCTTTTGGCCTGCTCTGGCTGCTGCGGTTCCGGCAGCGGTTTCAGGCCGATTGGGACCGACCGGACTGGCAGTATCGGGCCTGGCTTTACGCTGGCCCGGCGTTGCCGCTGGTGGCCGCTGCGTGGCCGCCGGTGGGCGCGCTGGCGCCGCTGTGGCTGATCTTCGTCACGCTGGTGACCGCGCTGACCATCGTGTCGGTCAATCGCCTGCTGCCCGATGCGCCGAAAACCCTGATGATCTCTCTGGTGCGGGCGTGGCCGGCATGGGCGCTTTTGGCCGCGCTGATGCTGGGCCCGGCGCTGCCGGATTGGGCCAGGCCGGTGCTGGGCCTGCTGGTGGCGGGCATGGCCATCATCTGGTGGCAGGGCGGCGATGAACTGGCGTGGCTGGCCCAGAACCGGCTGGGGCGCTGGTCGCTGTGGCTGGTGACCGGCGCAGCGGCGCTGATTGTTGGCGGGGCGTGGTGGCTGCTGGGCCTGGGTCCGGATTGGCAGGCGCGGGGACTGGCGCTGCTGGTCTTGGCGCTGTTGCTGGCGCTGATCGGCTTTCGTCAGGCGCAGGATTGGCGGCAATTGGCGCCGGCGCTGGTGATGATTGCGCTGTTTCGGGTGATGCTGCCCGCAGCGGAACAGGGCGCGGTGCCTGCTGCGCCGGCCACCGCATCGCCTCAGGCGCTGGGATCGGTGGGCGAATGGCTGGATGCCGGCCCGGCGCTGCGCGGGCAGCCGCCGGGCGATTATCGTTTCACCGTCTCGGTGACGATCGACACGGCTGGCCGGGTGTCGCGCTGCGAATTGCTGCGCGGCACCGGGGTTGCCCCGCTGGACAGGATATTGTGCCCGGATCTGATGACCAGGGCGCGTTACCGCCCGGCGCAGTCGTCAGACGGCAAGGCGGTGGCGGCCGATCTCAGCCTTACCGGCGGCTGGACGGTGCGGCAGCGCCCGGCGCTGACGCCGGGGCCGGAGGCCAGGCCGCAGCCGATCACGCAGGCCCCGCCTCCGCCGCCCGCACCGCAGCGCCGCGCCGAACCGGTAATCAGCTGCCCGCCGGCCACCGGCAGCGGCCCGATGGTGGCGGAACCGTGCATGCGCGGCCGCTGGATCGGTGACGGCGATTATCCGGCGGCGGCGCTGGCGCAGGGGCAGCAGGGCAAGGTTGGATACCGGCTTCTGATCGACGCGAAGGGCCGCGTGCAAAGCTGCGACATCACCGAATCAAGCGGTCATGCCGCGCTGGACAAGGGCACTTGTGATCTGATCCGGCGCCGCGCCCGCTTTGTGCCGGCGCGCGGCGCCGATGGGCAGCCGATGGAATGGTCATACCGCAGCGGCGTTGATTGGGAACTGCGCCAGCCCTGATCTTGCGGGCTCCGGCGCAGGCCGCAGCGATTCGCAGCGTGGGTCTGCACATGACGGGATAGAACCACCTCCGATTCGGCGGCACTTTCCGGGTTCCGAATCGCTTCCACATGCCGATTCGGAGCAGATTTCGCCGTTGAACGCCCCGGATTGCCGGCGTCTGAAATTTTTTTTGCGCTGGAAAGCGGGCCATTTCGGCTGATCTCGTAGCAAGTGTTGATCAAAGCTTTCAGCGCGCAAACTGCTTTACAGTTAATCGTAAGATACACGTTAAACCATTGAAAAATATATTTTTATTGGCGCATTTACAAGGTGTAACAGGTATTTCCAAATCCTTTCAAGTTGCCATTAACCCGTTGCCCAGTAACCATAATAGCCAAGTGCAAACAGCCGTAAACAGTTACTAATATCCGCTAAGGATAATGAATCTCGGCAAGTTGATGGCCAAAGTACTCGCCCAAATCAGATATTGTTCTCGTCGATGCGGACGTATATCCAGATGCCGGGATATCGGCCGGAAGGAAGCAGTGGTTTTCATCCGATCGGCGTCAACGGTGGTCCCTCTCGTTCACGTGTTTGGGGACGGGAACGTCAAACGGCCCTTTTGGCCAAAACAGTGGGAAGTAGTGTCATGATGAAGATCCTGAAGAACCTGCGCGGCGACAAGTCCGGCGCTTCGGCCGCCGAATACGCGCTGATCCTGGCCGTGCTGGGCGGCATCACCCTGATCGGTGCCCAGGCTGTTGGCGGCGGTGTGACCGGCGCCTTCAACAAGGGCAAGGCTGATCTGGACAAGGCGGTCGTCTAATCTGACCGCTTGAATTGAGTGCGGCTGGCCGGGCGCGCCCCGGCCAGCCGAACTTTTCCCTCCCATGTGGCGGCGGGAACCTTGGGTCACCTGATGACCCGGCTGTAAAGAAAAATGAATCAGCCGAACGATCAGTCCGCAATTTTAGCGATATATCAACCATCTTGCCTATATTGTTGTGGTGAAGTGCGAAGTTGGCGCGGCGTTTTGCGTGCCAGGTGAGCGGTGAATGCTGGCTGTGTCGGGGGGTATCGACAGGTCAGCATAGTGTCAGTGGCGTAGTGGCGTAGCTGTGAAGCAATCCGGGTCCGGGCCGTAAAAGCGGACGGGCGTCCGTTTGCATAAGGGGCGAGCAGTGCACACTGAAATCATCATCCTGAACCGGACGCTGGCGCCTGCCGCGCCGCGCGTCTTGCGCGGGGAGCTGCGCTGATGCGCCGGTCCTCCATCATCATGCTGATTGCCGCCGTGGCACTGGGCCTGGTGGCTGTGCTGCTGTCGCGCACCGTCCTGAACAGCAATAACACGGCCGATGTCGGCACGAAGGGCCAGGTGCAGACCGTGCCCGCCGTGGTGGCTGCGGCCGATATCGGCTTTGGTGAAAAGCTGACGCCTGAAAAACTGAAGGTGGTTGATTGGCCCGCCGACACGCTGCCGCAGGGCACGTTCCAGCGCATGGATGAACTGGTCACCGGCCAGGGCCGTGCTGCGATGCGGCCGATCACCGCCAACGAAATTCTCACCGTCAAGTCATTGTCGGAAGGTGCCACCCGCCTGTCCACGGCAACGCTGCTCAACCCGCAGATGCGCGCGGTATCGGTGCCGGTGAACGATGTCACCGGTGTTTCGGGCCTGATCTATCCGGGCGATCTGGTCGATGTCTATTTCAGCCGTCAGCCCGAAGAGGCGCTGCCCTATTCCGAACTGCTGGCGCAGGGCGCCCGGGTGCTGGCCGTGGGCGTGGACATGAACGTGGGCAAGGACAAGCCGGAACTGGTGAAATCCGCCACCATCGAAGTCACGCCATTGCAGGCCCAGAAGATAACGCTGGCCAACACGGTCGGCACGGTGAACCTGGCGCTGCGCCATTTCAGCGATGAAAGCCGGGTGCGCTTGCAGACGGTGCAGGTCAACGATCTCAATGACGGCACCATCACCCGCCTGGTGCGCAAGCCCGGCGCCGCCAACAGCAGCAGCGATGTGCAGGCCGGCGCCGCGCGCCCCGGCGGGCCGTTCGTGCCCAGCGGTCCATCGGTCACGGTGATCCGCGGAAGTTCGAAAGATGGTGTTGCCTCCAAAATTGAACCGGTGATTGGCCAATGATCGCTCGCACCCTCCTCTCCCTGACCGTGGCCGTGGCTGCGATCGGCTCCACCCTGGCGGCCCCGGCGGCTGCCCAGTCCAGCATCGAGGCGCGCACCGGCGCGGTGCTCAACCTGGCGGTAAACAAGTCGCAGACGCTGCGGGTGCCGCGGGCATTCTCGCGGGTGGCGGTGGGCAATGCCGATATCGCCGATGTGCAGCCGGTCACCACCAGCGCCGCCTATATGATGGGCCGCAAGATCGGCACCACCAACGTCACCTTCTTTGATCGGCAGGGCCAGGTGATCGCGGTGGTGGACATCGTGGTGTCCCCCGACGGCATGGGCCTGAAGCAGAAGCTGGCCGAAGTGCTGCCGACCGAGAATATCGGCGTGCAGGTGGCCAACGACACGGTGATCCTGTCGGGCACGCTGTCCAGCGCGGTCGCCGCCGAACGGGCGATCACCATCGCCGAAGCCTATGCGCCCAAGAAGGTCATCAACTCGATGGGCGTCGGCTCGTCGCAGCAGATCCTGCTGGAGGTGCGCTTTGCCGAAATGACCCGCGGCACGGTGAAATCGCTGGGCATCACCGGCTTCAATTTCGGCAACGGCGCGCTCAGCCCCTTTGGCGGTCTGGCACGGCCGTTTTCCGACAATGGCGGCGTCATCAGTTCGCCGGGCACCGGCCAGACGCGGGTTGGTGAATTTGGTGCCGGGTTCAATTTCGGCGGCATCAGCTTGCAGTTGCAGGCGCTGGAACAGAAGGGCCTGATCCGCACGCTGGCGCAGCCGAATATCATCGCGCTGTCGGGCGAGACTGCCAATTTCCTCGCGGGCGGCGAGTTTCCGGTGCCCACCGGCGCCACCGCCAATGGCCAGATCACCATCGAATTCAAACAGTTCGGTGTGGGCCTGTCGTTCACGCCCACATTGTTGGAAGACGGTTTGATCAACCTGCTGGTGTCGCCGGAAGTGTCCAGCCTGGATCCGGCTGCCGGTATCGAGATCACTGGCATCCGCATTCCCGGCCTGCGCGTGCGCCGTGCCCGCACCACGCTGGAACTGCGCGACGGGCAGACCTTCGCGCTGGCCGGCCTCATCCAGAATGATTTCCGCAGCACGGTGAACCGCGTGCCGCTGCTGGGCAGCATCCCGATCCTGGGCGCGCTGTTCCGCAGCCAGGCCTTCGACCGGCAGGAGACCGAACTGGTGATCCTGGTGACGCCGCGCATCGTGCGGCCATTGCCGGCCGGAACCAGCCTGCAATCGCCCACGGACCGGGTGCTGGAGCCAACAGACACGGACTTCTTCCTGTTCGGCAAGGCCGAAAGCAAGGGCCGCGTGGCCCCGGTGCTGCCGCTGCCCGGCCCGGCCAGCGCCATCAACAAGCCCGGCGGCGTTCCTGCCGACCACGGCCATATCGTGAGGTAAACCTATGCGCCGGATCAGCCTTTTTGTTCTGCTTGCTGCGGCTGCACCGGCGTTTGCCGGGCAGGATGCCGTTCTGGGCACCTCTGTGCAGGCCAATATCGTTGCCATGGCGGTGGATCTGACGCCGGAATATGCCGGCGTGAAGATGGAGGGCACCACCGGCATTCTGGCCGCTGATGCCATATCCCGGTATCGCAACGGCCAGGTGAAGCCGCTGCTGCCACTTTCGGGCCGATCCGAGCTGGGTGTGGCCGGTGCGGCTGCCGGTGCACAGGCCGCCGGCGCCGGCGGTGCCCAGCAACAGCAGACCGGGCCACGCTGATGGCTCTGCTGGCTCGCCTGAGCGCGCTGACCGGGCGCGGGTCTGATGATGGAGAGGCCACGGGGGCAAATGATGCCGCCGTGATGCGCCTGACCATGATCCTGGACAAGGCGTCGGCCAGCGCTGCTTCTTTGGCCCGCATCGAACTGCCGAACGCGGAAATCCTCAGCTTCGATGGCCCGCTGGCCGGCTTTGCCGCCAACGCGCCGATGGTGCGCAGCACCGATATGCTGGTGGTGGAAATCAATCCCGACAACGCCGCGGCCCTGAAAGAACTTGAAGAATTTGCCGCCGGCCCCGGCGCGCGCATGGCGGTGGTTGCCGCCGCCCGCGGCCTGACGGTGAGTGCGACGCGGCGGCTGCTGCGATCGAGCATCACCGATGTGCTGCCGGTGCCGTTCAGCCTTGAAGAACTGGCGCAGGCCGTGGAAACCGCGCGGGATCATCTGGCCCGCGTGCGCACCAGCGATGGTGGCGGCGGCGGCCGCATGGCCAACATCATCGCCTTTCACGGCGCGGTGGGCGGCATCGGCACCACCATGATCGCCACGCAGGTGGCGCAGCTGCTGGCGGAAAAGAAGCAGGTGCTGGTGATCGATCTGGACATGCAGCGCGGCACGGCATCGCTGTATCTGAACCTGAAGCCGCGCCTGACCATTTCCGATCTCATTGATGCCGACGAACGGCTGGACATCGAATTTCTGAAGATGGTGGCCGAACGCCACCAGTCCGGCCTGTCGGTGGTGTCCTCGCCAGTGGACATGGCGGGCATGGATGCGATTTCTCCGGAATTTCTGGAACGGCTGCTGGATCTGGCGGCGGCCAATTACGACGTCGTCGTGCTGGATATGCCGGGCGTGTGGATGGACTGGTCGGCCATGGCCATGCAGAAGGCCGATCTGATCGGACTGGTCACGCAGATGACGGTTTCGGGCGTGCAGCAGGCGCGCCGGCAGCTGGATGTGCTGGAAGCCAACGGCCTTGGCGAGCGGGTGCGGGTGGTGATGAACCGCATGACGCCGGGCATGTTCGGCAAATATGACACCGCCGAAGCCGCCAACGTGCTGCGCTTCCCGGTGCATTTCGCGCTGGCCAATGATTATCCCACCGTCTCGGCGGCGCTGGATGAGGGCACGCCGCTGAAGAAGGTGAAGGTGAAGGCGCGGATCGAGAAGGAGCTGCGCCAGATGGCCGATGCGATGGCTGAGGACATGGCAGCGGCCGGCAGGGCAGGGGCAGGCGCATGATCTTTCCAACCCGCCGCACCAAGGCCGCGCCCGGCGAAGCCACCGCCGTTGCCGAAGGCGCTGCGCCGGCACCTGAGCAGGAATCGGCACCCGTCGTCAGCATCCGCGACAAGCGGCGCGATGATTATACCGAACTGAAGGTTTCGCTGCACCAGCAGCTGATCGACCGCATCAACCTGGCGGCGCTGGAAACCATGACGCGCGACCAGATGCAGCGCGACATCGGCGACATCGTTCAGGAAATGCTGAAGGAAAACAACCAGGCCCTCAACACCGCGGAGCGCAAGCAGCTGGTGGAGGATATTCTGGACGAGCTTCTGGGCCTGGGGCCGCTGGAGCCGCTGCTGAAGGACACCAGCATTTCCGACATCATGGTCAACAGCGCCACCAAGGTGTTCGTGGAGCGCGGCGGCCGCATCGTGGAAGTGGGCACCCGCTTTGCCAATGATGCCCACCTGCTGCGGATCATCGGGAAGATCGTTTCCAACGTTGGCCGGCGTGTTGATGAAAGCTCCCCCATGGTCGATGCGCGTCTGCCCGACGGCAGCCGTATCAACGCCATCATTCCGCCGCTGGCCATCGACGGGCCCTGCCTGTCGATCCGGAAATTTCCGCCCAGCCGCACCAGCCTGGACAAGCTGGTGGG
>DAITMD010000035.1:0-2091 GCA_036835345.1 Sandarakinorhabdus sp.
GAACGCCCGCACCATCGCGCGCGGCACGCCCGGCTTTTCCGGTGCCGATCTGGCCAATCTGGTCAACGAGGCGGCGCTGCTGGCGGCGCGGCGCGGCAAGCGGCTGGTGTCGATGAAGGAGTTCGAGGACGCCAAGGACAAGGTGCTAATGGGCACCGAGCGCAAGACCATGGCGATGACCGAGGACGAGAAGCGGATGACCGCCTATCACGAGGCTGGCCATGCGCTGGTGTCGCTGCACGAAGCGGCTTCCGATCCGATCCACAAGGCCACGATCATCCCGCGCGGCCGCGCGCTGGGCATGGTGATGCGCCTGCCGGAGCGTGACCAATACAGCTATCACCGCGACAAGATGTACGCCAACCTGGCTGTGGCCATGGGCGGGCGCGTCGCTGAAGAGGTGATCTTCGGCTATGACAAGGTCAGCTCCGGTGCGTCGTCCGACATCAGCTATGCCACCGATCTGGCGCGCTCGATGGCGACGCAGTGGGGCATGTCTGACAAGCTGGGTCCGCTGAAATATGTGGAAAATCAGGAAGAGGTGTTCCTGGGCCACAGCGTGACCAAGGCGCAGAACATGTCGGAGGAAACCGCACAGATGATCGACAGCGAAGTGCGTGCGATCGTCACCACCGGCTATGACCGGGCAAAGCAGGTGCTGACCGACAATATCGACCAGCTGCACGCCATTGCCGGCGCACTGCTGGAATATGAAACGCTGACTGGCGACGAGATCAAGAAGGTGATGGACGGCGGCACGATTGATCGCGGCAGCGCCACCACCACGCCGGTCTCGCGCCCGGCGGCCGGTGCATCGGCGATCCCGAAATCTGGCCGCCGGGGCGCCGGTCTGGGCGAAGCGCCCGCCGGGGCCTGATCACGACTGCCGAATGATTTGGCCCGTTGGCAGTGCCGGCGGGCCATTTCATGTGTCGTGCAACTGTTCGCCCGGTTCCCTGCCAAGCGCCGGCTGGGTGAAAGCATAGACTGCAAGGCAGGCAAGTCCGGCCGCGCCCAGCCAGTATGGCAGGGTGTCGCCGAACTGATAAAGCCCGATGCCGATGGCCGGCGCAAAGATGAAGCAGCTGCCGTTGATCGAGGTGACTGCACCGGCCACGCCGCCCTGTTCGGCGCGCGACACGGCCAGACTGGCACCGGCGGTGAAGCCGGGCCGGGCCAGACCATAGCCCAGACTCATCAGGGCAAAGGCGATCACAAGGCTGTGAAAACTGCCCGACAGCGCAATGCCGGCGGTGCCAAGCCCGGCGATCACCGTGCCCCAGCGCATCAGCGACGGCGGCGTGAGCCGCAACTGCGGAATCAGCGCCCACTGCGCCAGCAGCGATGCGAACGCGCCGGCCATGAAGATGATGGCAATCTGCTGCTGCGCCTGCATGGCATCGCCGCCGTTGGTATCGATCACCAGAAAGCCGAGCGCCTGCCCCGTGGCCGCCTGAATCGAGCCAGAGCCGAAGCCGAAGATCATGAAGGGCAGGATGCGGCTGTCCTTCACGCTGAGCCGCTGCGGGCGGCCGGCGGCAGCGGCGCTGACGCTGGCACCGGTGGTGCCGCCGGCCACGCTGGGTTCCGAAGATGGCGCGCCGCTGCCCGCCTGCGCCTGTCCGGGCCGGTGCGTCGGGTCATCATCGGGCAGTATCTTCGCCACGGCGATCATCACCAGCAGCGCGATGACGGCAAAGGCAAACATCGGCCCCGACAGCCCGAACGGGGCAAGGATGAACAGCGGCGCGATGGCCGGCCCGATGATGGTGCCCAGCCCGAAGGCGGACGACAGGCTGGACAGGGCGGCGGTGCGATCCTGCTCGCTGGTGCGGCCGGCAACATAGGCCTGCGCGGCCGGGTTGGAGGCCGAGCCCAATATGCCGAACAGGCTGCGCAGCGCCGCGAACAGCACGAAAGTGACCAGCGGCGCGATCCAGCCATTCAGGCCGGCCCAGATGGCGATGCCGCAGCCCGCCATCGAGATCAGAAAGCCCAGCGTGCCCAGCAGCATCAGCCGGCGCCGCCCGCGCACGTCGGACTGGCGGGCCCAATAGGGTGCGCTGAACGTCCACAGCAGGGCGGAGAAGG
>DAITMD010000035.1:2101-11367 GCA_036835345.1 Sandarakinorhabdus sp.
TACCGCCACCGCCATATCGGGGATATTGATCACCCGGGCGATGGCCGGCAGCACGGTTTGCAGCGCGGTGTTGCCGGCCGCCACCGTCAGCAGCACGGCGAACAACACGGCAAATTCGCGGCGCGGCAGGGCGCCGGTGGCAAGGCCAGAGAATGGATTGGGCGTGTGCACGCCCTGCTAATGGGCCGCCCGGCGGCGCTTGCCAAGCCGGCGCTTGCCCCGCACCATGGCCAGACTGGCGAAAGGATGGGGCATGAACGAGACAGCAGGCCGCGGCACAGTGTTGGTGACCGGAGCGTCAGGCTATATCGCCGGATTCGTGGCGCAGGCGCTGGTGGCGGCCGGCTGGCAGGTGCGCGGCACCATCCGCAACATGGCGCGCGCCGACGACGTACGCGCCACGTTGGGCCTGCCCGGTCTGGAACTGGTGGCCTGCGACCTGATGCGCGATGATGGCTGGGCCGAAGCGATGGCCGGCATCACCCTTGTGCAGCATATCGCCTCCCCGATTCCCGCAGGTGAGCCGAAGAACCCCGATGATCTGATCGTGCCGGCGCGCGAAGGTGCCCTGCGCACCCTGCGCTTTGCCCACGCCGCCGGGGTGCAGCGGGTGGTGATGACCAGCAGCATGGCCGCCATCGCCTACGGCCATGGTGCCCGCACCCAGCCGTTCACCGAAGCCGACTGGTCACGCACCGACAGTCTGGAGGCCTATGCTTATATCAAGTCGAAAACGCTGGCCGAACGCGCCGCGCGGGAGTGGATGGCGGCGAACGGCACCGGCATGGAATATGTCAGCATCAATCCGGCCGCCGTGCTGGGGCCGGTGCTGGGCGCGGATTTTTCCACCAGCCTGGAGGTGGTGAAAAAGCTGCTGGATGGCGCGCTGCCGGGCCTGCCCAACCTGGGCTTTGGCGTGGTGGATGTGCGCGATGTGGCGGCGCTGCACGTGCTGGCGATGGCAGCGCCGGGGCTGGATGGGGAACGCTTCATTGCGCAAGGCCGGTTCATGTGGATGCGCGAGGTGGCCGAGGTTCTGAAAGGCGGGGTTGGAGCGCAGGCGCGGCGCGTGCCCACGCGCGGCCTGCCCGACTGGCTGCTGAAACTGCTCGCCAATTTCGATCCCACCGTGAAGATGGTGGTGCCGGAACTGGGCCGTCGCCGCGAAGCCAGCGCCGCCCATGCGCTGGACCGGCTGGGCTGGCGCACGCGCGATGAGGCTGAGACGATATTGGATTGTGCGCGCAGCTTGATGGAGAAGGGGCTGGTGAAGCGGTGAACCTACCGGTCAGGCACGCCGAAGCAAAGCTCCGGCGTGACGTCGAAGCTGTTCACATGGCCCGACGACCATGCGCCAGCCCGGCCGCGCTGGCGCGTCTCCGACCGTAACGGGGTTACGGACGGGCGCGCTCAGCGGCGATCCAGCGGTCGATCTTGGCCTCCAGCACCGCCAGCGGCAGTGCGCCGGTCATCAGCACTTCGCGGTGGAAGCCCTTGATGTCGAACTTGCGCCCCAATGCCGCCTCTGCCTTGGCGCGCAGCCGGCTGATGGTCAGCTGGCCGGTCTTGTAGGCCAGCGCCTGGCTGGGGATGGCGATATAGCGTTCCACTTCGATCGTGGCATCGGTGCGGCTCATGCTGCTGTTGGCCAGCATGTACTCGATGGCCCGATCGCGGCCCCAGCCCTTGGCGTGCAGCCCGGTATCGACCACCAGCCGCATCGCCCGCAGCATTTCATCGTTGTACCGGCCCATCAGCTGATAGGGATCGCTGAACATGCCGAGTTCCGGTCCGAGGCTTTCGGCATAGAGCGCCCAGCCTTCGACAAAGGCGGTGTTGCCGCCAAAGCGCTGGAAGGCGGGCAGGCTCTCGTTCTCTTGCGCCAGGCTGATCTGGAAATGGTGGCCCGGCACGGCTTCGTGCAGGAACAGGGTTTCCACGCCGGATGTGCTGCGCGACGGCAGATCATAGGCGTTGTAATAGAACACGCCCGCCCGGCTGCCATCGGGCGTGCCGCCCTGATAGCTGCCGGCCGCATCGGTCTTTTCGCGGTGCGGCGGCACCGGGCGGATTTCCAGGCCGGATTTGGGAATCGTGTCGAACAGGGTGCGAACCGTCTTGTCGACCTTTGTGCCGGTGGTGCGGAAGGCATCGCCCATGGCCTGTGCCGAGGCGAATTTGAAGCGCGGGTCGCTGCGCAGATGATCGAAGAATGCGGCGCGGTCGCCCTTGAAGCCCACGCGCGCCTTCACCGCGTCCATGCCCTTCAGGATGCGCGCCACTTCGGCCAGGCCGGTGTTGTGAATCTCGTCCGGCGTGAGGCTGGTGGTGGTGGTGCTGGCCACCAGATAGCGATAAAGATCAGCACCGCCCGGCATGTCGGACAGGCCGACACTGTCCCGCGCCACCGGCAGATATTCGTTCGCCAGGAAATCGCGCAGTCGCAGCAATGCCGGGTTCACCCGCTCGCCGATCATGGCGGCATATTCGCCCTTCAGCCGCGCCTGATCGGCGGCGCTGATGCCTTCGGGGAACTTCTGCACCGGCTTCATCATGATCGAAGCATCGGTGCCGCCGGCGGTCAGATTGTTCAATTGATCGATGACGTTCTTCACCACCAGTTTGGGCTGCACCACGCCGGTCTTCATGCCCTGCCGGAACCGCAAGATGGACAGATCAAGGAACCGCGCGAACTGGTCGCTGCGCTTCAGCGCGTCCTCATAATCCTTCAGCGTCTTGAACGGCGCAACGCTTTCGCCGGACTGAATTTCGGCGAGGAAGCTGTGAAAGCCGAAGAAATGATCGATCGGGCGCGGCACGGTGGCGGCCAGCAGGGCCGGTGACAGACCAGCCAGATCGGTCTCCCGCTGCCACTTGAACACATCATAGCTGACCTGTTCGGTGGGCGACAGCGCAGCGCGATCGATCCCGGCCAGCGCCTTCAGCTCGGTTTCCGCCGCGCGCTTTTCGGCGGCATAATTTGCGTCGGTCAGCCATTCGCCGAGCTGGTCGGCCCGGCTGGTGTCGCCGCGAAACAGTGCGTTCAGCGGATTGCGCTTCAGATTGTCGGCGTCGCTCTGGGCGAACAGCGCCTTCAGCTGTTCGGATGGGGTGGCGGCAGCTGCCGCGGCAGCCGGTGCTGCGGATTGCGCGGCGGCGGGTGTGATGGCCAGCAGGCTGGCGGCGACAAGCAGGGCGGCGGCAACGCGCATGATCAGAACTCCACATCCGGGGGCGTATTGCTGCAATAAGACGCGCGCGATTTCAGTCAATCGTCTTTCCGCGCGCCAGTTCGCCCAGCTGGCTTGCCAGTCGGCGGATCTCGATCTTGGGGCAGCGGTCCATCACCACCTTCAGGCCGGCGGCCTCGCCGCGCGCGGCCGCGGCCGGATCGGCCACGCCCAGCTGCGTCCACACGGCCCTTGCGCCCACGGCGATGGCTTCGTCCATCACGTCGCTCACGAATTCGCTGCGGCGAAACACGTCCACCATGTCGATGGGTTCGGCAATGTCGGCCAGCCCGGCGCGCACGGTTTCGCCGTGGATGGTCTGCCCGGCCAGCAGCGGGTTGACCGGGATCACGCGTATCCGGCGCGCTGCAGAAAGCCCATCACCTCGTAAGCGGCGCGGTCAGGCCGGTCGCTGGCGCCAACCAGCGCGATGGTGCGGGTTTCGTGCAGCAGCAGCGCAATTTCGGCATCGGTTTTCAGCGGCATGGCGTCACAATCCCACGGTGGCGATCACGCCGGCGGCGATCTCGTCGAAGATGGCAGCGGCAGTGCCGGCGATGGGCTGCCCGCTGTCGGCCGCCTGCCGCACATCTATCTGCAGGGGGATGCGGCCCAGGAACGGCACCGCCATTGCGGCCGCCTCCGCCTCGGCGCCGCCGTGGCCAAAGGGGTCCGACACATGGCCGCAGGCGGGGCAACAATAGCCGGCCATATTCTCCACCACGCCCAGCACGCGCACGCCGACATCGTTGAACATGGCGACCGCGCGGCGGGCATCGATCAGCGCCAGATCCTGCGGGGTGGAAACGATCACCGCGCCATCGGGCTTCAGCTTCTGGGCCAGCGTAAGCTGCACATCGCCGGTGCCGGGCGGCAGATCGATGATCAACACATCCAGCGCGCCCCAGTCACATTGTTCAACCATCTGCACCAGCGCCGATGACGCCATCGGGCCGCGCCACACGATGGCCTTGCCGGGATCGGTCATCATGCCCATCGACAGTGCCTTGATCCCGTGGCGGATTTCTGGCTGCAGCCGGTCCCGCTCGACGCGCGCCCGGCCGCTGATGCCCAGCAGCGCCGGCACGGACGGGCCGTGGATATCGGCATCCAGCAGGCCCACGTTCTGCCCGGCGCGGGCCAGCGCAAAGGCCAGATTGGCCGCCACCGTGGATTTGCCCACCCCGCCCTTGCCGCTGGCCACCGCCACCAGCTTGCGGATACCGGGCACGGTGGTTTGCGCAGGAACCGCCGCGCCGGCCGGCACAGAGGCGCGATCGGCGGTGAGGATGATGCGCGCCGCCGTCACGCCGGGCACGCGGCGCACGGCCACTTCCACGGCGGCCTGCAGACGCTCGGCGGCGGTGCGATCAAGGCCATCGACGGCCAGCACCAGGCCCACCTGCCCGCCATCCTTCACCACGATACCCGCGGCCCGGCCCGATGCCATCACATCACCGCCGCCCGGATCGGCCACGCTGGCCAAGGCCGCTGCCACTTCATCTTTCATTGCAACGTTCATCCTTGCAGCCGGGGCCGGAAGCGCCGACAATCCGGCCCGCGTCAGCCAGTGCCCTCGCATTCCCGGTCAGTGGTTCGTATATAGGGGTTTCAGCCCCGATGACATTCTTTGTGATAAGGTTGCTAAACTCGATGCCATGGCAAAACAACGAAACGGAAGACGGCGATGCCGGTGAACCCGGCAAGGGTGCCGGCGGCCGTGAGCCCAATGCCAATAAGCCCGTCAACCCATGGGGTGACGGCCCGCCGCGCCGGCCGATGGGCAACCGCGGCCAGGGCGGGCGCGGCAGCAGCGATTTTGATGATCTGATCCGCCGCAGCCAGGAAAAGCTGAAGAACCAGTTTGGCGGCGGCGGTGGCGGCGGCGGCCCGCGTGGCGGCGGCTTTGGCGGCCCCGGCGGCATCGATCTGGCGGACGGGCGCTGGCTGCTCTGGGCCGGCGGCGCCATCGTGGCGGCGTGGGTCGCTCTCACCAGCTTTTACCGTGTCGATGCGCAGGAACGTGCGGTGGTGCAGCGTTTTGGCCGCTATGTGGAAACCACCGGGCCGGGCCTGCATTTCAAGATACCGTGGCCGATCGATGCGGTGGAACTGCGCAAGGTTGAACAGATCAACGTGATCGACATCAGCACCAGCGAAGGCGGCAATGAGAATTTGATGCTCACCGGCGATCAGAATCTGATCAACCTTGCCTATGCCGTGCGCTGGAAGATCCAGAACCCGGAAAATTTCCTGTATGAGCTGCGCGATCCGGAAAAGACCGTGCGCGAAGTGGCGGAAAGCGCCATGCGCGCCGAAATCGCCCGCGCCGATCTGACCGCCGCACTCGGCCCGCAGCGGGCGCAGATTGCCGATCGGGTGCGTGAACGCATGCAGGAACTGCTCGACAGCTACAAATCCGGCATCGATGTGCGCGGTGTCGATATCAAGCAGGCCGATCCACCGGCGGCGGTCGATGGTGCCTTCAAGGATGTGTCGGCAGCGCAGCAGGATGCGCAGCAATATCTCAACCGGGCGCGCACCTATGCCCAGGCGCTGGTTGCCCGGGCACAGGGTGATGCGGCTGCATTTGATGCCGTCTATGCCCAGTATCGCCTCGCGCCGGAGGTGACGCGCAAGCGCATGTATCTGGAAACCATGGAAAAGATTCTGGCCAAGGTGGACAAGACGGTGGTCGACACCGGCAATGTCACCCCCTATCTGCCGCTGCCGGAGCTGCGCCGCCGTTCAGCGCAGTCGCCGGCTGCAGAGCCAGCGGCCCCGGCCGCGCCGGCGCAACGTTGAAGGACGTGACATGACCGCGCTGACCCGCAATCCCGCCCTCCTCGCCGCCGTTGGTTTCGCCGTGGTGGTTCTGGGCATGAGCAGCCTTTACACGGTTCCGGAAACCCAGCAGGCCATCGTGCTGCGGCTGGGCAAGCCGGCCCGCATCGTCAACGAATATGATCCCAAGGCGCGCGTGGGTGAAACCGGCGCCGGCCTGGCCGTGAAGGTGCCGTTCATCGAAACCGTGAAGTTCGTCGAAAAGCGCATCATGGATCTGGACATCGATGCGCAGACGGTGCTGTCCACCGATCAGCTGCGGCTGGTGGTGGATGCCTTTGCCCGGTTCCGCATCGTTGATCCGCAGCGCATGGTGGAAACCGTGGGCAGCGAAGACAATGCCGCCGATGCGTTGCGGCGGATTCTGGCCTCCAAGGTCCGCAACGAACTGGGCAAGCAGCCGTTTGCCGCGCTGCTGTCGCCCGAGCGCGGCGAGGTGATGGAGGAAATCCAGAGCAGCGTGAACGAACAGGCCAAGCAATATGGCGCCGAGATCATCGATGTGCGCATCAAGCGCGCCGATCTGCCGGCCGGGGCCACGCTGGAAGCTGCCTATGCGCGGATGGCTTCGGCCCGCGCGCAGGAAGCCGCCACGATCCGCGCCCAGGGCAACAAGCAGGCGCAGTTGGTGCAGGCTGAAGCCGATGCGTCGGCGGCCCGCATCTATGCCGACAGTTTCGGCAAGGATCCGGAATTCTATGCCTTCTACCGCGCCATGCAGGCCTATCGCACCACGTTCGAGGATGGCAGTGGTTCGGTGGTGCTGGGGCCCAACAATGAATTCATGCGCGAATTCGAGGGCAATCGCCGCAACCGTTGATGCCGGCGCTTACCGGAGCAGACTTGACATTGTTCATGCAGCGTTAGGCGTATTGCAACCATAAGGCGCGCCAGACTGAACAGCAGAAAGACCATGATGACGAAACTTGTTCGCAACCTTGTTCCCGCGCTGCTGCTGGCCACCGGCCTTGGCGCGATTGCCGTCGCGCAGGTGCAGCCTACCCCGCAGGCACAGAATGCGGTGCCGCCGGCTGCAACCATCATGCCGCCGGGCGGCGCGCCGCGCAGCTTTGCCGACCTTACGGCCAAACTGGCGCCGGCCGTGGTCAATGTTTCGACCACCCAGAAGGTGGAAATCGGCCGCATGCGCCGCGGCGTGCCCGGCCAGCCCGGCGGCAACCCGCTGGAAGAATTCTTCCGCCGGTTCCAGGAACAGCAGGATGGCGGCGAGCCGGTGACGCGCGAAGCGACCAGCCTGGGTTCGGGCTTCATCATCGCCGCAGACGGTTACATCGTCACCAACAACCACGTGATTTCGGCCGGCGAAGGCCGCAATCAGCCGGTCGAATCGATCACTGTCACCCTGTCGGACCGGCGCGAATACAAGGCGCGCGTGGTCGGCCGCGACCCGCTGACCGATCTGGCGGTGCTGAAGATCGATGCCACCGGTCTGCCGTTCGTACAGTTCGGAAACAGCCAGGCCGTGCGCGTGGGCGAATGGGCGATTGCCATCGGCAATCCGTTTGGGCTGGGCGGCACCGTGACTGCCGGCATCGTGTCGGCACTGCACCGCGATCTGGGTTCGGGCAATTATGACCGCTATATCCAGACCGATGCCTCCATCAACCAGGGCAACAGCGGCGGTCCGCTGTTCGATCTGGATGGCAATGTGATCGGCATCAACACGGCGATCTTCTCGCCGACCGGCGGCAACGTTGGCCTGGGCTTTGCCATTCCTGCCGAACTGGCCAAGCCGGTGGTGGACCAGCTGAAGATCAGCGGCAGCGTCAAGCGCGGCTATCTTGGTGTGGCCATCCAGCGGCTTTCCACCGATATCGCTGCCGGTCTGGGCCTGCCCAAGGAAAAGGGCGAGATTGTTGCCAGCGTTGAACCCAACGGGCCGGCCGCGCGCGCCGGCATCCGGCAGGGTGACGTGATCCTTTCAGTGAATGGCCGCGATGTCGATTATGACAACAGCCTGTCGTACCTGGTGGCCACCACGCCGATCGGGGTGACCATCCCGATCGAACTGGTGCGCGAAGGCAAGCGGGTGAAGGTGAATGCCACCATCGCCCAGCGTCCGGCCGAAAATATCGTGGCACAGCGCGCCGGGCTGCCTTCCAATGATGATGAACCATCGACGCCGGACAGCAAGGCGCCGGGCATCGAATCGGCGCGCGCCAGCCTTGGCATCACGCTGCAACCACTCACCACGGCGCTGCGCCAGCAGCTGCGTATCGATGAAAAGGTGCAGGGCGTGGTGATCGCCGGCATCAATGCGTCGTCCAACGCGGCCAGCATGGGCTTGCAGCGCGGGGACATCATTCTGAAGATCGGCCAGAAGCCGGTGACCAGCCCGGCCGAAGCCGCGGCCGCGGTTGATGCTGAACGCAAGGCCGGCAAGGATACGGTATTGATGCTGGTACAGCGCGGCACCACGCCCCCGCGCTATATCGGGATCAAGCTGATCCCGGCGAAATAAGCGCCGGACACAGGCAGACAAACGGGGGGAGCGGGCGACCGCTCCCCCTTTTTTGTTCAGAGCGGGCGTTCAAACACCCGGTAGGTGCGGGTGACGTGGCTGTCGATGGCATCGGCGATGGAGCGCATCGGGCCGTTGTCGTCCAGGATCCAGCCGATCTCGCCCTCGCTGGCGCCGAATTCGGTCACGGCATCGCGGCGGATATACTCGATCATCTGAAAGGCCATCAGGCTGGCCACCCGCTGACCCTGCAGAGACTTGCGGATGCCCATCAGCGGCACGCGCATGCGCTTCACCCTGGGCGCGCGCAGCCGCCACAACAGCCTGGCCCACCCGAACGGGAACAGCTCGCCATTCAGATCGCGGGTCAGCTCGTTGATGTCGGGCAGGGTGATCATGAAGCCGACAGCTTCGCCTTCATATTCGGCAATACGCACCAGATTGTTGAAAACGATCGGCTTCAGTTTCTTGCCCACATAGGCAATTTCCAGCGGCGTCAGCGGCACGAAGCCCCAATTGTCGGACCAGGCGTCGTTCAGGATGTCGAGGATCAGCGCCGCTTCCTCGTCAAACCGGCTCTTGTCCACCGGCCGCGTCACCAGCTTGGGATTGCGTTCGGAAAAGGCCACGATGCGCTGCACCATTTCGGGAAACGGGCCGGCAATCGGCAGCGACCAGCAGTGCAGATCCTTGATGCCTTCATAGCCGCG
>DAITMD010000035.1:11467-12657 GCA_036835345.1 Sandarakinorhabdus sp.
CCGCCGCCCGGGCTCTCCGGCTTCTGCACCAGTTGATCCACCTGCGCGGAAATGCGCCCGACCACCCGGTCGCCGCGCCGCGCCAGCCAGAACGCGGCCTCCGCATGGCCGAACCACGGGTTGGACTTGATGCCGCCAATCAGGCCGTGGACTTCCGATTTGAGCGGCGGCACCCAGTGCGGATCGCTGGCATAAAGCGCCCACGGCAGGTTCACGAAGGCCTTACGGTCGGCAGCGGTTTCGACGCGTTGGATGGTGACGGGGTTGGTCATGACCGGACTGTTACGAGCGGTTTGCGGCAAATTGGCGGCGGTGCGACCAGGCTATTCCTCAGTACGGATCAGCACCGCCTCACCGATCAGCAGGAACAGCAGGAACGGCGCCCAGGCGGCCATCAGTGGCGGCACCGTGCCGAAATTGCCCATCGCCAGCATGAAATTGTCGGCCACGAAAAACGCAAAGCCTAGCGCCATGCCGATCACGGCGCGCACGAACAATTTGCCCGATCGTGCCAGGCCAAAGGCCGCCACCGCGCCCAGCAGCGGCATCAAGACCGCCGACAGCGGCCCCGACAGCTTGTGCCAGGCGGCGGCCTCCAGAATGTCGGTCGATTTGCCGGCGGCGCGCTGCTCGCGAATCTGTGGCCACAGGTTCCACAGGGCAACGAAATTGGGATTGATTGTGGAGGTGGTGAACTGGCGCGGCACCACTTCGGTGGGGAAATCCAGCGTGGGCCGCGCCTCTACATTGCCGCTGGCGACATCGAACAGCCGCACCTGATCCAGCCGCCAGCCGCCGGGGATCGGTACCGCGCTTTTTGCCATCACCACCTGCACCAGCGCATTGCCCTTGCGGTCATAGATGGTGACATCCGACAAGCGGGTGCCGTCATCCCGGCCGCTCACGGTTTCGGCGTGAAACAGATCGTCGCCGCTGCGCACCCAGCTTTGCGCCGGCTTGGGCAGCGTCTTGGGCAGCTTGCGATACTCTTGATCCTGCCACGCCTTCAGCGACGCGCTGGTGCGTGTGGCAATCTGTTCGTTCCAGACAAAGCTGGCCGCTGCCACGCCCAGCGCCGCCACCATCAGCGGCGCCAATATATGGTGCGCCGAAAGACCGGCACCCTTGAAGATCACCACTTCGCTGTTCTGATTGAGCGTGGCCAGCGTCACCAGCGTGGCCAGCAGCAC
>DAITMD010000036.1:0-12609 GCA_036835345.1 Sandarakinorhabdus sp.
GAAATAAGGGCTGCGCTTCACCGGGGTTTGGAAGGCGGCGGCCTTGCCGGCCTGATCGCGGAAAAAGGCCAAAGCCTGCCGGATGCGGTCGGTATCGTGGAAATGCTGCAGGCGCGCTGCGATCACGTTGGCGATCACGCCGGGGGACAGTTCATTGTCGGGGCTGAGCAGCCAGTCGCCGGCCTCGTCATGCTTGCCCACCACGCGCGGGCGAACGCTTGTCCGCCAGTTGTAGAGCTGCCACTTCAGCTGATGCTCGATGAACTCGCGCTTCTCCTCGATGACGAGGACCTCCTCCAGCCCTTCGGCGAAGGCGCGGATGCCGGTGGGCTCCAGCGGCCACGGCATGCCGACCTTGTAAACCCTGAGGCCGATATCGGCGGCAACGCGGGCATCAATGCCCAGCTCGTCCAGCGCCTCCATCGTGTCGGCGTGGGCCTTGCCGGTGGTCAGGATGCCGATGCGCGGGCGGGGGCTGTCCCACACCATGCGGTCGATGCCGTTGGCGCGGGCGAATTCCAGCGCGGCGAAGCCTTTATATCGTTGCAGGCGGGTGTCTTCCTCGCGCCAGATATCGCCGGGGCGGATGTGGACGCCGCCATCGGGAAATTCGAAATCGGGGATGATGATGGTGCGGTTTTCGCCCGCCAGATCGATGGTGGCGCTGGTTTCCACCGTGTCGGCGGTGGCCTTGAAACCCACCCAGGTACCGGCAAAGCGGCTCATGGCGATGCCCAGCAGGCCATATTCGACAAATTCATGCACGCTGGCAGGCGCCAGGAACGGCACGAACGCCGCCTGAAAATTATGGTCGCTCTGGTGGGGCAGGGTGGAGCTTTTGGCGCCGTGATCATCGCCCACGATGGCCAGCACACCGCCATGCTGAGACGTGCCGGCGGCGTTACCGTGTTTGAGCACATCCATCGCCCGGTCCAGCCCCGGCCCCTTGCCATACCAGATGCCGAACACACCATCCTTCGTCGCCCTGGGGTTCAGCGCGACATGCTGCGTGCCCCACACGGCGGTGGCGCCCAGTTCTTCGTTCACGCCTGGAACGAAGTGGATATCCTGTTCCTTCAGCCAGTTCTTCGCGCGCCAAAGCTCTTGGTCATAACCGCCCAGCGGCGAGCCGCGATAGCCGGAGATGAAGCCGGCGGTGTTCAGCCCGGCAGCGGCATCGCGCCATGTCTGCACCAGCGGCAGGCGCACAAGTGCCTGCACGCCCGACATGAACACGCGGCCATTCCTGAAGCGGTACTTGTCTTCCAGCGACACGGGCGGCAGGCCGGATACCATCAGCGTAAGCTCTTTGTGCAAGTGCGAGATAGGTCAATAATACTGCCCTTTCTTGCGCCGCGCAAGGCCGGTCGAGCAGCAATACCCGAACCATTACCAACGCTGCGGTCTGCTCATCGCTTTGAGTTGATGAAACATCGGTCAACGCCCTTGACCAACCAGTCAAGGCTAGGCAGAGCAGCCTAGGTTGATGATATAACGTGCAATATCCGGAGCCCAAGGTGAGATCTGATTTTTCCTTCGCAGCAATCGCGCTGATTGCTGGTTCAACGGCTGGCAATGCGCAGCAAAGTGCCGCCCAAGCTGCGACTGCACCGGCAAGCGAAGACATCATCATCGTGACCGGCGATCGTTTTGGCGGCCGAACGGCGGCGGGATCGCCGGTGCCGGTTGACACCATCGATCGCGAGAAATTGCAGCAAAGCGGCCGGGTTGATCTGATCCAGATGCTCAAGGTGGCGGTTCCCAGTTTCAATTCGCCGCGGCCATTGGGATCGGGCGTTGGCGATTATCTGGCGCCGCCGTCGCTGCGCGGCCTGGGCCCCGGCCAGGTGCTGGTGCTGATCAACGGCAAACGCCGCCACACATCATCCGATCTGAATTCCAGCAACGGGATCGGCCGCGGTGACATCGCGGTGGATTTCAACGCCATCCCCAGCTTTGCCCTCGCCCGCACCGAAGTGCTGCGCGATGGCGCTTCGGCGCAATATGGTTCGGATGCGATTTCGGGCGTGATCAACCTGATCCTCGATCGTTCGGTGGGCACGCGCGCGCAGGCAACCGCCGGCACCACCACGCAAGGCGATGGTGAATATTGGGAAGCCAGCGTTTCATCGGGCATTGCCGTGGGCGATGGCGGTGTGTTGCGGCTCACCGCGTCGATCCAGGATCGCAAGGGCACCGATCGGTCACGCCCGGATACGCGCCAGCAGTTTTTCGGCACCAACGCGGCCGGCCGGCCCACGGCGATTTCGGGCAATTTTGGCTCTGGCACGGGCCTGACGCCAGCCAACGGCACGCTTGATCCGCGCGAAGCCACGATCGATCGCCAAGTGTTCCGTTTTGGCGATCAGCCGAGCACCAACAAGCAGTTATTTGTCAATTTCGCAGCGCCAGCTTCCGACACGGTCGAAGTCTATGCGTTTGGTGGTTACAACCGGCTGGACGGCGATATCGAATATTTCTTCCGCCGGGCCGGCCAGAATCAAACGCTGCGATCGCTTTATCCCAACGGTTATCGCCCGCGGCAGGATACCAGGATCGAAAATTATTCGATGGCGGTTGGGGTGCGCGGCGACGATCTGGCTGGCTTTGGCTGGGATTTGTCGAGCGTTTATGGCGTCAACACCCAGGATCTTCTGTATGAAAACAGTGCCAACGTCTCGCTCGGCGGGGCTTCACCAACGCGATTTTATCGGCTGGGATCGGATTTTTACCAGTGGACCAGCAATCTTGATCTGACGCGGTCTGTCGATCTGGGCGATGGCGCTCCGCTGCAGATTGCCTTTGGCGCCGAATACCGCGAGGAAAATTATCGCTTGTTCTCTGGCGATATCAACGGCTTCCGCAATGGCGGCGTGCCCATTCTGGATGGGCCGGCAGCCGGCACGCCGGCACCGATCGGCGCCCAGCCCGGGCCAACGGCCGGGCCCGATGATCGCGCCTCCATCAGCCGCAGCAGTGTTGCGGTATATGGCGAAATCCAGAAGGAGCTGTTTGATCGGCTGCTGCTGCAAGGCGCGGTGCGGCACGAGCATTATTCGGATTTTGGCGACACCACCAATTACAAGCTGGCCGGGCGGCTGCAGCTGTTCGGCGGGTTGGCGGCGCGGGCATCCTACAACACCGCCTTCCGCGCGCCGGCATTGGCGCAATCGGGTTTCAACGCATCCAACACGCTGATCCTGAACGGCCAGCAGGCAATTGTGCGGGTGGCCGCCGTTGACAGCCCGGCCGGGCGGCTGGCCGGCGCTACCGATCTGAAGGCGGAACGCTCCAAAAATCTTTCCGCCGGCCTCACCTTCGAACGTGGCGGGCTGACGGCCACCGTTGATGCCTACCAGATCAAGCTGAAGGATCGCATCGCCATCTCCTCCACCTTCCAGGATGTGCGGCTGACCAATTTCCTGGCGGCCAACGGCCAGGCTGGCTTTGGCGCGCTGTCGTTCATCACCAACGCTGTCGATACGACGACCAGAGGCATCGATGTGGTGATTGCCTATCGCCATCAGTTTGGCGACGGCGGTCGCCTGACAGCCACGCTGGCCGGCAACACCAACCAGACCCGCTTTGATCGCATCGCCGGCACGCCTGCGCCATTGGCGGCGTTGGGGATCACGACGCCGCTGTTTGATCTGACCCAGCAGCTGCGGTTTTCCGACAGCCAGCCGCGGGACAAGGTGGTGCTGGATCTGAACTATACGCGCGGGCCATTTTCAATCGCTGTCACCAACACCCGCTATGGTGAAGTGGCAACTGTGGCCCTGACCAATCGGACGTCAGCGCAGATCAATGCGCTGGTGCCGGGTTATGATGTGCGGCTGGTCCCGGTTGGCACTGCCGGCAATGCCGATATCATTCAGACTTTTGGTGCCGATATCATCACCGATGTCGAAATCGGCTGGCAGGTGACGCGGGCCATCCGGTTGAGCGCGGGCGCGCAGAATCTGTTCGACGTTTATCCCGACGAGAATATTGCCTCGACCGTGGCAAGCGTTGCCGCCGGCACGAATGGCGCAGACAATGCGGGGACGCAGCCCTACAACGCGGTCGCACCGTATGGCTTCAATGGGCGAACGGTGTTTGTGCGAGCAACTCTCGGCTTCTGACGACCGGTCACTGCAGCCAGCAAATATTTCAGGTGACAGTTGATGTCCTGACGAACCCTCACAACAGCGGTCTTGCCACGGGCGATGACAGCAGCGCCGCAATCAGGAACGCGCGCCCGGCGCAGTGCCGCCAGCGCCATCGCGGCCGCCGCCGGGTTTCAGCTCAGACCCTCGATCCGGCCTTCGCCGTCCAGATGGATGCCATTCGCCGACGGCAGTTTCGGCAGGCCCGGCATGGTGGCGATCTCGCCGCACAGCGCCACGATGAAGCCGGCGCCGGCTGCAAGCCTGAGTTCGCGCACCGGCAGATCATGGCCGAACACCGCGCCGCGCCGCTTTTCATCGGCGGTGAAGCTGTACGGTGTCTTGGCGATGCACACCGGCAGGCCGGCCAGCCCTTCGTGGCGCAGCGCCGCCAGCTGCTTGTGGGCGGCTGGCGACAGCGTGACATGGGCGGCGCGGTGGATGCGGGTTGCCACCGTGGTCAGCGCATCCAGCACATCGGTGCCGGCGGCATAGAGCGGCGTGAAGCGCGCGTGGGGATCGCTGTTCGCATCGGCCAGCGCCGCCACACTGCGCGCCAGTTCCTCCGCGCCTGCCGGACCATCGGCCCAGTGACGGCACAGATGCGCCGGCACGCCCAGCATTTCGCGGCAATGGGCCAGCACCTGGCTGTGTTCAGCGCCGGTGTCGCTGGTGAAGGCGTTGATCGCCACCGCCACCGGCAAGCCCAGTGCCTGCAGATTTTCGACATGGCGGGCCAGCACCTCAAGACCACGCAGCAGCGCTGCCGGATCTCCGCTGCCCAGATCGGGCAGCGCCATGCCGCCATGATATTTCAGCGCCCGCACGGTGGCCACCACCACGGCCACGGCTGGCGCCAGCCCGGCCGATCGGCACTTGATATGGCAGAATTTCTCCGCGCCCAGATCGGCGCCAAAGCCGGCTTCGGTCACGGCAAATTCGCTTAAGCCGAGCGCCGCGCGGGTGGCGATCACGCTGTTGCACCCGTGCGCGATGTTGGCGAACGGCCCGCCGTGGATCAGCGCCGGCGAACCATGGATGGACTGCACCAGATTGGGCTGCATCGCCTCCAGCAGAAGGGCAGCCATCGCGCCGGCCGCGCCGATATCGCCGGCGGTGACCGGATTGCCGGCCGTGTCACGGGCCACGCGGATGCGCGCCAGCCGCGCCTGCAGATCGCTCACATCACCGGCAAGGCACAGGATCGCCATCACTTCGGAGGCAACGGTGATGTCGAAACCCGTCTCGCGCAGCGGATGATTGCCTGTGCCCATGCCCGATACAATCTGCCGCAGCGCGCGGTCGTTCATGTCCATCACGCGTTTCCACGTGATGCTGCGCGGATTGATGGGCGCGCCCGACGGCATCGGCAGCGAAAAATGCACCGCATTGTCGATCATCGCGGCCAGCAGATTGTGGGCCGAGGTGATGGCGTGAAAATCGCCGGTGAAATGCAGGTTGATCTTCTCCATCGGCAGCACCTGTGCCTGACCGCCGCCGGTGGCGCCGCCCTTGCGGCCGAACACAGGGCCAAGGCTGGGCTCCCGCAGCGCGATCACGGCGCGGCGGCCGATTGCACCCAGCGCATCGGCCAGCCCGATGGTGGTGGTGGTCTTGCCTTCGCCGGCCGGTGTTGGGTTCACCGCGGTGACCAGCACCAGCTTGCCGGCGGGCCGCATGGCAAGCGCCGCCAGCGTGGCTTTCGACAATTTGGCGATGTAGCGGCCATAAGGTTCGATGGCAGTGTCTGGCAGGCCCAGCGCGCCAGCCACCTCGTGGATGGGACGCAATGTCGCTGATCGTGCAATTTCGATATCCGTTGCCATGATTCCCCGTCATAAGGCTTGCGTTTTGATCCCGCTGGCCTACACGGCCGGGGCCTGAGCGGGAAGGAGCCTGTTGACCCTTATGTTCGACGATGTTTCCGCACTGGCGCTGGCTCGCTTCCAGTTTGCCTTCACCGTCTCCTTCCACTTCATCTTCCCGGCGTTTTCCATCGGGCTGGCGAGCTATCTGGCAGTGCTGGAAGGCCTGTGGCTGAAGACCGGCCGTGACGTGTATCTGCAACTGTTCAACTACTGGCTGAAGATTTTTGCCATCGCCTTTGGCATGGGCGTCGTGTCGGGGATCGTCATGGCCTATCAGTTCGGCAGCAACTGGTCGGTATTTTCCGATCGCGCCGGGCCGGTGATTGGTCCGCTGATGGCCTATGAAGTGCTGTCGGCCTTCTTCCTGGAATCGGGCTTTCTGGGTGTGATGCTGTTCGGGCTGAACCGGGTGGGCAAGAAGCTTCATTTCCTTGCCACTTGCCTGGTGGCCATCGGCACCACCATTTCGGCCTTCTGGATCATCGTGGTGAACAGCTGGATGCAGACGCCGCAAGGCTATGACATTGGCCCGAATGGACAATTTTTTGCCACAAGCTGGTGGGAGGTGATCTTCAATCCCTCCATGCCCTATCGGCTGTCGCACACGCTGCTGGGTGCCTATCTCACCACGGCGCTGGTGGTGGGGGCGGTGGGGGCGTTCCACCTCTTGAAGGATCGCCGGCTGGGCCGCGCCGCGCAGCCGGCCACGCGCATCATGTTCGCCATGGCGATGGGCATGGTGGCGGTCACCGCGCCGTTGCAGATTTTCGCCGGGCACGAACACGGTTTGAATACATTGCAGCATCAGCCCGCCAAGACCGCCGCCATGGAAGGCCATTATGAAAGCCACGACCGCGCCGGGCCGCTGGTGCTGTTCGGTGTCCCCGACGATGCGGCGCAGGTGATGCGCTACAAGCTGGAGGTGCCGGCGCTGGGCAGCCTGGTGCTGCAGCATGATATCGAAGCGCCCACCATGGGGCTGGACAAGGTGGCACCGGAAAACCGCGCCAAGGTGGCCTTTCCCTTTTATTCTTTCCGGGTGATGGTGGGGCTGGGCCTGTTGATGCTGCTGCTGGGGCTGTGGGCGGCATGGTCGGCACGGCAGGGCCGCCTGTTCGACAATCGGTTGTTGCACCGGCTTGCGCTGGTGATGGGGCCATCGGGGTTTGTCGCGGTGCTGGCGGGGTGGATCACCACCGAAACCGGCCGGCAGCCGTTCACCATCTATGGCCTGATGCGCACCGCCGAAAGCGCCTCGCCGTTAGCAGCACCGGCCGTGGCGGCATCGCTGCTGGCGTTCATTGTGGTCTATTTCTTTGTGTTCGGGGTGGGCACCTGGTTCATCATCAAGTTGATGCGCGCTGAACCTGGCCCGCAGGAGCGGGGGCCGGACAAGGATCAGGCCGCCGATGTTGGCAGCCTGCCGCCCGATGCGCCCTTCGGCTTCCAGTTGGCGGAGTGAAGCGATGCCCCCCGATCCAGTACTGACCATCGTGTGGGCCGGCATCATCGGTGTGGCGATCTTCATCTATGTCGTCACCGACGGCTTTGATCTGGGCATCGGCATCCTGTTTCCGGTGCTGGCGCCGGGGGCAGAGCGCGAGACGGCGATTGCCACCATCAAACCGGTGTGGGACGCCAATCAGACGTGGCTGGTGCTGGGCGGCGGCGGCGTGTTTGCGGCCTTTCCATTGGCCTATGCAATCCTGATGCCGGCGGTCTATGCGCCGTTGATCGCCATGCTGCTGGGCCTGATCTTTCGCGGCGTGGCCTTCAAGTTCCGCGCCCGCACCAGCCGCATCTGGCTGTGGGACGGCGCGTTTTTCGCCGGATCGACGGTGGCGGCATTTTCGCAAGGGGTCATATTGGGTGCGGTGCTGCAGGGGGTCAGGGTGGAAGGGCGCAACTATGCCGGCGGCTGGTGGGACTGGCTGTCACCCTTCTCCATGCTCACCGGGGCATCGGTGGTGGCCGCCTATGCGCTTTTGGGCGCGTGCTGGCTGATCTGGCGTACCGAAGGCAGCGTGCAGGATCATGCCTACCGCATGGCATGGCGCGGCGGCGCGGCCAGCATCGCGGCAATCGGGGCCGTCAGTCTGGCGACGCCGTTCCTCAATCACGATTATTTCAGCCGCTGGTTCGAAGCGCCGGGCTATTATTATTCGGCGCCGGTGCCGATCCTGCTGGGCATTGCCGGCCTGGCCTTCATCCGCGCCCTCAAACGCCGCGCCGAACGGGCGCCGTTCATCCTGGCACAGGCGCTGTTCCTGCTCACCTTCATCGGGCTGGGCATCTCCATCTTCCCATGGGCGGTGCCGGGGCAGGTCACCATCTGGCAGGCGGCAACTGCCGCCAACGCCCAAAGTTTCATGCTGTACGGCGTGGGCGCGCTGCTGCCGGTAATCCTGGGCTATACCGCCTATGCCTACTGGCTGTTCCGCGGCAAGGTCGGCGCAGAAGGCTATGTCTGAACCGACTCGCCTGAAGCGGTTGGGCTGGTTCGTGCTGCTGTGGGGCGCCGGTGTCGCCGTGGTCGGCACGGTGGGCTTCATCCTGCGCGCCTGGCTGCTGGGCTGACTGGCGACGTTCATCGTTTGACCGCTGTTTTGGCGCGTCCTGCCAGCCTTCTGTGGAAAACCTCCGTCGCAGCGGCAAAACCACTTGTCATTTGCTAACGGTTCGTAAACCATCTTTGCAGCGTTGCTGACGGTTCCGATGTGGCAATGTCGGTCCGGACAGGCGAAACGGTCGCAAGTACGGGAGATGGTATGATTGCAGGCACGATCGGAGGCACACCCGCCGTAGCCGTCGCGGCATTCGTCCTGATCTTCCTCATCGTCTTCAATTTTCTGCCCACCGCGGTGGCCTATGTCGACAGGCACCCTGACCGGCACCTGTTGGCGTCGTTGAACGTGATCTCGCTGTTTTCCTTTGCACTCTGGATCGCGCTGATGGGCTGGGCGATTGCCGGCCACAGCCAGCACCCTGTCATCCAGCGCTTCGTCGGCACGCCGCGCGATCGCCGGCGGCTGCTCGCATCTGCATTGGCACTGGTGATGGCCGGGTCCGCCGGCGCGGCCTGGGCGCTGGCCGCTGTCTGACCTGCGATTTCCACACGATCGGCCCTGCCAAGCTGCCTTGCGCTCGGCAGTGACGCTGCTATACGCGTCCGCTCACCGGCCCCCGTTGCGGGCGTGGCGGAATTGGTAGACGCGCCGGATTTAGGTTCCGGTGTCGAAAGACGTGGGGGTTCGAGTCCCTTCGCCCGCACCAGCAGCCGCCAGCGCCTGGTTCGGGCTGGCCCAGATCGAGTGACAGGAAGACGGGTTTTTCGATGCAGATTGCCGAAATCACCAACCAGGGCCTGCGCCGCGCTTACACGCTGGTGATCCCCGCTGAAACCATCGCTGCCCGGGTGGATGCCCGGCTGGTGGAGGTCTCCAAATCCATCAAGATGCCCGGTTTCCGCCCTGGCAAGGTGCCGCCGAATCTGGTCAAGAAGATGCATGGCCCGGCGCTGCGCGGCGAGGCGCTGCAGGATGCGCTGAACGATGGCGTCAACAAGGTTCTGGCCGATCACGGCCTGCGCCCGGCCACGCAGCCGCAGGTGGATGTGGACGGCGAACTGGCCGATGATGGCGATGCCCGCTTCACCGTCAGCCTGGAAGTGCTGCCCACCATCGACGATGTGAAGATCGACGATCTGGCGCTGGAGAAGCTGGTGGTGCCGGCCGATGATGCTGCCATGGACAGCGCGCTGGCACGTCTGGCCGAATCGGCGCAGCGCAGCGAGGCGGCCCCGGCCAAGCACAAGGCCCGCACCGGCGACACCGTGATCATCGATTTCGAAGGCAAGGTGGATGGTGTGCCGTTCGATGGCGGCAAGGGCGAAGGCATGCGGGTGAAAATCGGCTCCGGCCAGCTGATCCCCGGCTTTGAAGACCAGCTGATCGGCGCCAAGGCGAACGAACAGCGCACGCTGAACGTCACCTTCCCGGCCGATTATGGCGCTGCCAATCTGGCCGGCAAGGCCGCGACCTTCGATGTGACGGTGACCGGCGTGGAAGTGCCGGCCGAAACGGCGCTGGACGATGAATTTGCCAAGGGCTTCGGGCTGGACAGCCTGGATGCGCTGAAGGAAATATTGAAGGATCAGCTGGACGCCGAACTGGGCGGCCTGTCGCGCACCCACATGAAGCGCAAGCTGCTCGACACGCTGGCGGCGCGTCATGATTTCGATGTGCCGGAATCGATGGTCGATGCCGAGTTTGATCAGATCTGGCAGACGCTGGAAGCCGAAGCCGCCCGCGACGCCGATCCGGAAGGCTCCCGCAAGCAGATCGAGGCCGAGCGCGAGGATTATCGCCGCATCGCCGTGCGCCGCGTGCGGCTGGGCCTGCTTTTGTCGGAAATTGGCCAGCGCAATGGTGTGACGGTCTCGCAGGCCGAAATGAACCGGCTGATCGGTCAGGAAGCCCAGCGTTATGCGCCGGCCGAACAGCAGAAGGTGGTGAAGTTCTTCCAGGAAAATGCCATGGCCGCCATGCAGCTGCGCGCGCCGCTGTATGAAGACAAGGTGGTCGATTTCCTGATCGAAAAGGCCGCGCTGACCGAGCGTCATGTGAGCCGTGAAGAGCTGGAAGCCGCCATCGAGAGCGAGGATGAAAGCCCCGCCGGTCACGTGGACGGTCCGGACCGCGGCCATGATCACGATCATGCCCCCGCCAAGAAGCCTGCGGCCAAGAAGGCCCCGGCCAGGAAGGCGGCTGCGACGGCTGATGCCCCGGCAGCAGAGGCTGAACCGGTCCCCGCCAAGAAGGCGCCGGCCAAGAAGGCTGCGGCCAAGTCTGCCGAAGCGCCTGCCGAGCCGGCCGCCAAGGCCGCGCCGGCCAAGCCGAAGAAGCCGGCCACGAAAAGCGCCTGATTGCAGGTGAATATTTGGGCAAGGCCCCGCGCCGGACCGCCGGCGCGGGGCCTTTCTTGTCGCGGGCCCCGGCACTGGCGCAGTCCCCCCTTGAACTCGCACCGCAAACGTCCGAACTAGGGTTGGCAAGGAGAGTCTCATGATCAACCCGCAGGCCGGTCTCGTTCCCATCGTCATCGAAAGCTCGAACCGCGGCGAACGCTCGTTCGACATTTTCTCGCGCCTGCTGCGCGATCGCATCGTGTTCGTGAACGGTGCCATCGAAGACACGATGGCTTCGCTGATCGTCGCCCAATTGCTCTTTCTGGAATCGGAAAACCCCAAGAAAGACATTTACATGTACATCAACTCGCCGGGCGGGGTGATCACCTCGGGCATGGCGATCTATGACACGATGCAGTATATCCGGCCCAAGGTTGGCACGGTGTGCGTGGGCCAGGCGGCATCGATGGGCAGCTTCCTGCTGGCCGCCGGTGAACCGGGCATGCGCATCGCGCTGAAGAACGCCCGCATCATGGTGCACCAGCCGTCGGGCGGCGCGCAGGGCCAGGCCACCGATATCGAGATTCAGGCGCGGGAAATCCTGCGCATTCGCGGCATCATGAACGATCTCTACGTCAAGCACACCGGCAAGGATCTGGAGACGATCGAACGGGCCATGGAGCGCGACAAGTTCATGAGCGCCGCCGAAGCCCAGGATTTCGGCCTGGTGGATGCCGTGATGGAAAAACGCCCGCTGCCCACCGAGGGCGAAGCGCAGGCCGCCTGATCACCCCGGAATACATCCCCGTTTCGGACGCGGTTGGCCGGTATGGTGCGCAGATCATGCGCACCATCGCCCTTGCCGTCCGTTGCGAATCACCGCTACACTTGCAGACCGGTCGTTGTGCGTTGGCATTATGGCCGTAAGAATGATGGCCGGCGAGCTGGCGCGCCGGTGTGAGGAAGGACGACCATGACCAAGCTGGGCGCAGGCGACAGCAAAGGCACCCTCTACTGCAGCTTCTGCGGCAAGAGCCAGCACGAGGTGCGCAAGCTGATTGCCGGACCGACCGTGTTCATCTGCGATGAATGCGTGGAGCTGTGCAACGACATCATCCGTGAGGAAACCAAGACGGCGCTGGTGAAAAAGTCCGGCGACGTGCCGACCCCGCGCGAAATCTGCAAGGTTCTGGATGATTATGTGATCGGCCAGTTCCACGCCAAGCGCGTGCTTTCGGTGGCCGTCCACAATCATTACAAGCGCCTGAACCACGGCGGCAAGGGTGCCGAAGTGGAGCTGGCCAAATCCAACATCCTGCTGGTTGGCCCCACCGGCTGCGGCAAGACGCTGCTGGCGCAGACGCTGGCGCGTATTCTGGACGTGCCGTTCACCATGGCCGATGCCACCACGCTGACCGAAGCCGGTTACGTGGGCGAGGATGTGGAAAACATCATCCTGAAGCTGCTGCAGGCCAGCGATTACAATGTGGAGCGGGCACAGCGCGGCATCGTCTATATCGATGAAATCGACAAGATTTCGCGCAAGTCCGACAATCCGTCCATCACCCGCGATGTGTCGGGCGAAGGCGTGCAGCAGGCGCTTTTGAAGATCATGGAAGGCACCACCGCCAGCGTGCCGCCGCAGGGCGGGCGCAAGCATCCGCAGCAGGAATTCCTGCAGGTGGAC